>NZ_JBEOPW010000012.1:0-184958 GCF_040310465.1 Pseudomonas sp. H26/SER47-MNA-CIBAN-0231
GATTCATCCCCGCTGGGTTGCGAAGCAGCCCCGAAACCATTCAGCGCGGTGATTCAGTCAGATCTGGCAAGCAGGATTTACGACTGCTGCGCAGCCGGACGGGGATAAATCCCCTCGCCACAGGGGATTCATTCAGATTGTTTATGGCCGGGACTTACTGTGGCGAGGGGATTCATCCCCGCTGGGTTGCGAAGCAGCCCCGAAACCACTCAGCGCGGTGATTCAGTCAGATCTGGCAAGCAGGGTTTACGACTGCTGCGCAGCCGGACGGGGATAAATCCCCTCACCACAGGGGATTCATTCCAGATTTTTTATGGCCGTGCCTTTGGCTGGATGGTCTGGCGCGGCTGATCCAATAGTCGCCTGGAATATTACTGTGGCGAGGGGATTCATCCCCGCTGGGTTGCGAAGCAGCCCCGAAACCATTCAGCGCGGTGATTCAGTCAGATCTGGCAAGCAGGATCTACGACTGCTGCGCAGCCGGACGGGGATAAATCCCCTCGCCACAGGGGATTCATTCCAGATTTTTCATGGCCGCGCCTTTGGCTGGATGGTCTGGCGCGGCTGATCCAATAGTCGCCTGGAATATTACTGTGGTGAGGGGATTCATCCCCGCTGGGTTGCGAAGCAGCCCCAAAACCATTCGACGCGGTGATTCAGTCAGATCTGACAAGCAGCATCTACGACTGCTGCGCAGCCGATCGGGGATAAATCCCCTCACCACAGGGGATTCATTCCAGATTGCTTATGGCCGGGCCTTGAGCTGCGCTTCAGCCGCCGACGCCAGATCCGGTGGCAGGAAATCCTTGTCCGGGTTGTAGTCGGCTTTCAGATAGCGCCGCAGGTCTTCCAGGTCACCCGGGTTCAGCGTCCCCGCCGCCTGCTTCAGGCGCAGGTTGTCGAGGATGTAGTCGTAGCGGGTGTTGTTGTAGTTGCGCACCGAGGTGTACAGCTGGCGCTGCGCGTCGAGCACGTCGACGATGTTGCGCGTGCCGACCTGATAACCGATTTCCGTGGCTTCCACCGCACTCTGGTTGGAGATGATCGACTGGCGGCGCGCCTGCACCTGCTCGACGTCGGTGTTCACCGCGCGGTGCAGATTGCGGGTGTTTTCCACCACTTGCCGGCGCAGCGATTCGCGCTGCTGTTCGCTCTGATCCAGTTGCGCATAGGACTGACGCACTTGCGAACTGGTCAGCCCGCCGCTGTAGATCGGGATGTTCAGTTGCAGGCCCAGGGTGCTCTGCTCGACGTTGCCGCCATAAGGCGCGCCGAACGAGTTGGGGTTGGCGAAGCCGAGGGCGTCGTTGTCGCCTTTCTCGTATTTCGCCACGGCGTCGAGGGTCGGCAAGTGGCCGGCCTTGCGCTGCTTGAGTGTCTGTTCGGCAGAGCTGACCGCGTAGTTGCTGGCGAGCAGATTGAGGTTCTGCCGCGCCGCCGTGTCGACCCAGGATTTCGCATCGTTGGGCGCCGGTGGCAGGATCGGCAGCGTGTGGACGATGCCCTGAATCGAGTTGTACTGACGGTTGGTCAGGGTGATCAACGCCTGGAACGCATCATCGACCTGACGCTGGGCGACGATGCGGTTGGCTCGCGCGGTGTCGTAACTGGCTTGCGATTGCAGCACGTCGGTCTTGTCCGAGAGGCCGACATCGAAGCGCTCGTTGGACTGATCGAGCTGACGTTTGAACGCGGCTTCTTCAGCCTTGGTCGAGGCCAGGTTGTCCTGGCTGCGCAGCACGTTGAAGTAGCTTTCAGCGCTCTGCAGGATCAGGTTCTGCTCGGTGGCCGACAGCTGCAGAGCGGCCTGCTCGTTGACGTCCTTCGCCGCTTGATACTGGAACCAGCGATCGGCGCGGAACAGCGGCTGCGCGAGGGTCGCCTGATAGGAATGCGCGCTGCGGTTGGCGATGGCCGAAGGCTGGTCGATCGAGGTGCGCACGTCAGCAACTTCGGCGCCACCGGACAGGTTCGGCAGCAGACCGGCGCGGGCCTGCGGCACCACTTCTTTCTGCGCGCCATACTGGGCGCGGGCCGCCGCGAGGTCGGCGTTGTTGTCGACCGCTTCCTGATAGACGCTGACCAGATCGGTTTTGGTCGACAAGGGTGCTTCCGCTGCCCAGGCCATTGTGTTGGACGCACAGGACACGGCAACAGCCAATGAAAGTTTGCGCAGCATGAGGCGATCCCTAGCATGAATATTATGGAAGTAATCCGGGCGCCAAAGGTAAGGCGCAGCCCGCACAGCGTCAAGGCTGAGCAGGCCAAGCGAGTGTAGTTGCGCATTGCTCCGGCAACAATCGGCCAGCCTGGGTATTTACGCCATTCATCATGGCGTTCGCTGCGGTGTTGGCGTTCCTTGATGGTTGTGTCTAGACTGGCCGGGTTCTTGTCGGGGTGCCTTGCTATGAGGCTGAGATCGAATAATTTCGGATCCCGTTGAACCTGATCAGGTTAGCGCCTGCGTAGGGAACAAGATTTCTCGTCACCCGGCGAGTCCTCTTGTGCTTCGTCCGGGATATTGTTCGACAATCGAACGCCATGACGAATGCACAGCACCGGTCCTGGTGCGTCCGTGCCTTTCAGGTTCTGCTCCGACAATCCACTGCTGGATGCCGTCTGGAGAGCCTGTGATGACAACAAAAGAAAAAAACGCGATCAACCTGAGTGACTCGGCCAAGGTCGACGAGCAATCGGTCAAGCCGTTCACCCGTTCGCAAAAAGTCTACGTTCAGGGCTCGCGCCCGGACATCCGCGTGCCGATGCGCGAAATCAGCCTCGATGTAACCCCGACCGATTTCGGCGGCGAGATCAACGCCCCGGTCACCGTCTACGACACCTCCGGCCCGTACACCGATCCGAACGTGGTCATCGACGTGCGCAAAGGTCTGGCCGATGTGCGTTCAGCGTGGATCGATGACCGTGGCGATACCGAGCGCCTGCCGGGCCTGAGTTCGAACTTCGGTCAGCAGCGTCTGGCCGATGCCGAGCTGACCAAATTGCGCTTTGCCCACGTCAACAATCCGCGCCGGGCCAAGGCCGGGGCCAACGTCAGCCAGATGCACTATGCGCGCAAAGGCATCATCACTGCCGAGATGGAATACGTCGCCATCCGCGAAAACATGAAGTTGCAAGAAGCGCGCGCGGCCGGCCTGCTCAAGCAGCAACATGCCGGCCACAGCTTCGGCGCAAGCATTCCGCAAGAAATCACCCCTGAATTCGTCCGCGAAGAAATCGCCCGTGGCCGCGCGATCATTCCCGCCAACATCAACCACGTCGAACTGGAACCGATGATCATCGGCCGTAACTTTCTGGTGAAGATCAACGGCAACATCGGCAACAGCGCCCTGGGTTCTTCGATCGAAGAAGAAGTGGCGAAACTGACCTGGGGCATTCGCTGGGGCTCGGACACGGTGATGGACCTGTCCACCGGCAAACACATTCACGAAACCCGCGAGTGGATCATCCGCAACTCGCCGGTGCCGATCGGTACCGTGCCGATCTATCAGGCGCTGGAGAAGGTCAACGGCGTCGCTGAAGACCTGACCTGGGAGTTGTTCCGCGACACCCTGATCGAACAGGCCGAGCAGGGCGTCGACTACTTCACCATTCACGCCGGCGTGCTCCTGCGCTACGTGCCGCTGACCGCCAAACGCGTGACCGGCATCGTCTCCCGTGGCGGCTCGATCATGGCCAAGTGGTGCCTGGCGCACCACAAAGAGAACTTCCTCTACACCCACTTCGACGAAATCTGCGAAATCATGAAGGCCTACGACGTCAGCTTCTCGCTGGGCGATGGCCTGCGTCCGGGCTCGATTGCCGACGCCAACGACGAAGCGCAATTCGGCGAACTGGAAACCCTCGGCGAGCTGACCAAGATTGCCTGGAAGCACGACGTGCAATGCATGATCGAAGGCCCGGGCCACGTGCCGATGCAGTTGATCAAAGAAAACATGGACAAGCAGCTCGAATGCTGCGACGAGGCGCCGTTCTACACCCTCGGCCCGCTGACTACCGACATTGCGCCGGGCTACGATCACATCACTTCCGGTATCGGCGCGGCGATGATCGGCTGGTTCGGTTGCGCGATGCTCTGCTACGTGACGCCGAAGGAGCACTTGGGCCTGCCGAACAAGGATGACGTGAAAACCGGGATCATCACTTACAAGATCGCCGCACATGCGGCGGACCTGGCCAAGGGACACCCGGGCGCGCAGATCCGTGACAACGCACTGAGCAAGGCGCGTTTCGAATTCCGCTGGGAAGACCAGTTCAACCTCGGCCTGGACCCGGACACCGCACGTTCCTATCACGACGAAACCCTGCCGAAGGACTCGGCCAAGGTCGCGCATTTCTGCTCGATGTGCGGGCCGAAATTCTGCTCGATGAAGATCACCCAGGAAGTCCGTGAATACGCGGCCAACCAACGCATCGACGCGGTTGACGTGGACGTCGCCAAAGGTCTGGCGGAACAGGCCGAGCGGTTCAGGCAGGAAGGCAGTCAGCTGTACAAGAAAGTTTGACCCCGTACTGATCGTTCCCACGCAGAGCGTGGGAACGATCACAACAAATGTCCCTTTGAGATAACACCCTTGAGCATTCAACCCGGCACCTATTCTCCCGATCACGCCGTCCCCGCTGCAAAGCGTGTGTTCGGCGGGCGCGATCTGTTTTCCCTGTGGTTCTCCCTCGGCATCGGCCTGATGGTTTTGCAGACCGGCGCATTGCTCGCGCCGGGTCTGGGTCTGTCCGGTTCTTTGCTGGCGATCTTCCTTGGCACGCTGGTGGGCGTGCTGTTGCTCGCTGCAGTCGGCGTGATCGGCAGCGACACCGGCCTGTCATCGATGGCGGCGCTGAAGCTCAGCCTCGGGAGCAAAGGCGCGAGCCTGCCGGCGCTGCTCAATCTGCTGCAACTGATCGGCTGGGGCTCGTTCGAAATCATCGTCATGCGCGACGCCGCCAGCCTGCTCGGCACCCGCGCCTTCAGCGAAGGTTCGCTGTGGGCCAATCCGATGCTGTGGACGCTGTTCTTCGGTGCGCTGGCGACCTTGCTCGCGGTGAGCGGGCCGTTGACGTTCGTGCGGCAGATTCTGCGCAAGTGGGGCATCTGGCTGTTGCTCGCAGCGTGCCTTTGGCTGACCTGGAACCTGTTCGCCAAAGCCGACCTCGTGTCGCTGTGGGCGCGCGCCGGTGACGGCTCGATGCCGTTCGCGGTGGGCTTCGACATTGCCATCGCCATGCCGCTGTCGTGGCTGCCGTTGATTGCCGACTATTCGCGTTTCGGCAAACGCGCGAAGAATGTTTTCGGTGGCACGGCTGTGGGTTTCTTCTTCGGCAACTTCTGGCTGATGAGCCTTGGTGTGGCCTACACCCTGGCGTTTGCGCCGAGCGGTGAAGTCAACGCGCTGCTGCTGGCCTTGGCAGGTGCCGGTCTGGGCATTCCGCTGTTGCTGATTCTGCTCGACGAGTCGGAAAACGCTTTTGCCGATATACATTCGGCAGCGGTCTCGAGCGGGATCCTGTTGCGTCTGAAAGTCGAGCACCTGGCTTTGGCCATCGGCGTGATCTGCACGCTGATCGCACTGCTGGCGCCGTTGGCGCAGTACCAGAATTTCCTGCTGTTGATCGGCTCGGTGTTTGCGCCGTTGTTCGGCGTGGTGCTGGTGGATCACTTCATCCTGCGCAAGCGCAGTGCTCAGGTCGCGTCAGCCGCATTGCGCTGGCCGGCGTTACTGGCGTGGCTGGGTGGCGTGAGCACCTACCACTTGCTGGCGAATCTGTATCCGGATGTCGGCGCAACCCTGCCGGCGCTGGTGCTGGCAGGGTTGCTGCAACTGGTGCTGGGCCGGGCCTTCAGTTACGGCCGGGAAACAGCTCAGGCTTGAGAATGCCGTTCAGGCGCGGGTAAGGAATCTTCAGTTCGACGTGGCCCAGCGCATAGGGCGCGATGGTGGTCACGTCGTACTTGAGAATCACGCCACCGTAGGTCAGTGCCACGTGCGGGGTTTTCACGAACGGCCAGTTCGCGACGAATTCCGCCTCCTGATCGAGCTTGGTACTGATCAGCCAACTGTTGTGCGCCACTTGCGCGGCTTTCCAGAACGCCTCTTCCTGCCCCGGCAGCAACATGTCGGACAGGTTCAGCACCTTGTGCTGCTGGCGCGAATAGTTGATGAAACCGCGACCCGGCGTGCCGTGGGCGCCGCCGGTGTCGAGGTAGCTCGACAGCTCGATGATCACCAGTCCGTCATGCTGCTCGCGTACTTTCGCTTGCAGATAGCTGCTGTTGCGCGGGCCGGCGCTGGCGAGGAACTGCTCGCGGTAGGCGGCCAGGGTTGGCGCTACCGGTGCGTTCTTCTCGGTGCGGGTCATTTGCAGCAGACGTTTTTCGATGATGCCGTCCAGTGCCGGCTCATCCGGGAAACGCAGGGTGTCGATGTTCACCAACGGGCAATCGGGGTTGGAACAACCGGGTTTGAGTTGTTCCGAGGCGTCGCGGGTGGTTTCCAGCGGCGTGCGATAGTTGGGCTGGAACAGGCTGGCACAAGCGCCCAGAGTCAGGGCAATAGCGGCCACAGAGGCAATTTTGAAAAGCGACATGGGCGTCCTTTCGAAAGCAGGGGAAGGCAAAAAGATACCGCTTCGACTCTCAACGGAGCAGTCAGTTCGCCACTAAGCTGATTAGAGTGTGTTTCAGCTTCACCGTCCATCCCGCTGACGGTAAAGGGGCTGCATCAAACGGTGCGGGCGCGTTAGGATGGCGCGAAGTCGAGGTTGCCGGTTGTACGCGGAAACCCCGTAAAGGATATGCAGTAAAGAGGATGATCATGACTGACTTTGCCAACGCCATTCCGACCGCCGTGGATATCGTGCGGCGCGAAAAATGCTACGAGGGCTTCTACAAGCTCGACCGTGTGCACTTGCGCCATGAGCTGTTCGCCGGGGGCATGAGCCGCGAGATCAACCGGGAAATCTTCGTGCGCCACGATGCCGTGTGCGTCCTCCCTTACGATCCGCAACGCGATGAAGTGGTGCTGATCGAGCAGTTTCGTGTCGGCGCCATGGGCAAGGCCGACAACCCGTGGCTGGTCGAACTGGTCGCCGGTCTGATCGACAAGGATGAGCAACCGGAAGAAGTTGCTCACCGCGAGGCGCAGGAGGAAGCTGGGCTGGACATCAAGGCGTTGTGGCCGATGACCAAGTACTTTCCATCGCCGGGTGGCAGCAACGAATTCGTGCATTTGTATCTGGGGCGTTGCAGCACCGACGGTGTCGGCGGTCTGCACGGGCTGGAAGAAGAGGCCGAAGACATTCGCGTAACGGTCTGGGCCTTTGAAGATGCCTTGCAGGCCGTGCGTGACGGACGTATTGCCAACGCGGCGAGCATCATCGCCTTGCAGTGGCTGGCGCTCAACCGCGCCGAAGTGAGGGGGCTATGGTCGTAAACAAGCTGCGCGATCGTTATCGGGTTGACCTCGTGGGGCTGCAAGCCGCCTGCGAGGCCAACTACGCGCGCCTGATGCGACTGCTGCCGGACATGCGCAACGAACCCGAGGCGCGGCGCATCGCCGTGACTCAGGGCGAACAGATGCTCGGCGTGCTCGCCCTCGAAGTGCTGCAGACCTGCCCGTACACCACGACCTTGCAGGTACGCCAGGAGCACAGCCTGCCATGGTTGCCGGTGCCGCAACTGGAAGTGCAGGTCTACCACGACGCGCGCATGGCTGAAGTGGTCAGCGCCGAGCATGCACGACGCTTTCGCGGCATCTATCCTTATCCGAACGCCGCCATGCACCAGCCCGATGAAAAGGCCCAGCTCAATGTGTTTCTGGGCGAATGGCTGAGTCATTGCCTGGCGTTGGGGCACGAGTACGAAGTCGTTCGCTAGTTGTGAACTGCGTCCGCTTCGGCGGTTTCCCCTTTGTGTCATCCCCCAGCATAATTGCCGCACCCATCCATTGCGTGCTTAGCCCCGGGAGAGCGCCTTGCCCAGCGTATCGACATTGACCAGCGCCGACCCGGCGCTGCTGGTGCAGTTGTCCGACAGCCACCTGTTCGCTGAAGCGCACAGCAAGCTGCTGGGCATGAAGACCCGCGAGAGCCTGCAACAGGTCATCGACCTGGTGTTGGCGCAACAGGCGCAGATCGACCTGCTGCTGGCCACCGGCGATATTTCCCAGGACGGCACGCTGGAGTCGTATCAGGCCTTCCGCCAGATGAGCGCGCAGATCAATGCCCCGGCGCGCTGGATTCCCGGCAATCACGACGAGCCGATGGTCATGGCCGAGGCGGCGGTGCAGAGCACCTTGCTCGAATCGGTAGTCGATATCGGCAATTGGCGGGTGACGATGCTGGATTCTGCGGTGCCGGGTTCGGTGCCGGGTTATCTGCAGGATGATCAGTTGCAGCTGCTGGCCCGCGCGCTGAGCGAGGCGCCGGAGCGTCATCATCTGGTGTGCCTGCATCATCATCCGGTGTCGATCGGCTGCGCATGGATGGAGCCGATCGGCCTGCGCAACCCGGAAGCGTTCTTTGAAGTGCTGGATCGCTTCCCACAGGTTCGCGCGGTGTTATGGGGGCATGTGCATCAGGAAATCGATCGCGAGCGCAATGGCGTGCGCTTGATGGCTTCGCCTTCGACGTGCATCCAGTTCGAGCCGGGCAGTGCGGATTTCAAGGTGGGCGAGCAGGCGCCGGGGTATCGCTGGCTGCGGTTGTTGTCGGATGGCCAACTGGAAACCGGCGTCGAACGAGTCACCGACTTCGAGTTCACCGTCGATTACGGCTCCAACGGTTACTGAACTGACAATCAAAGACCCTCACCCCAGCCCTCTCCCAGAGGGAGAGGGGGCCGACCGCGGTGTCTTTGGCTGTGCATCGACCTGAAACAGCGATATCGATTATGGATTCGCAGCAAAACGTTCAGGTCGGTGTAGCTCTCGAATATCCCCCAGTCGGTTCCCTCTCCCTCCGGGAGAGGGCTAGGGTGAGGGCAGCTTGTGCTGTCACACCAATTTATTGAACCCACCCCCAATCCCGGTCCTTCTCCCTGTAAACTCCGCTATCTTTCGCCGACAGCCAGGGAGCTCAAATGTCCGGTTCGATCCTCTATATCCACGGTTTCAACAGCGCGCCGGCCTCGAAGAAGGCCTGTCAGCTGGTCGCGGTCATGGAGCGGCTGGGATTGAGCGGGCAATTGCGCGTGCCGGCGCTGCATCACCATCCGCGCGAAGCCATCGGTCAGCTCGAGCAGGCAATCGCCGAGCTGGGCCGGCCGTTGCTGGTGGGAAGTTCGCTCGGCGGCTACTATGCGACTCACCTGGCCGAGCGCCATGGCCTGAAAGCCCTGCTGGTCAACCCGGCGGTCAGCCCGCACCGGATGTTCGATGGTTATCTGGGCACGCAGAAGAACCTCTACACCGATGAAACCTGGGAACTGACCCACGACCACGTCACGGCGCTGGCCGAACTGGAAGTGCCGCCACCGCAGGATCCGCAGCGTTATCAGGTCTGGTTGCAAACCGGCGACGAAACGCTGGATTATCGCCTCGCCCAACAGTATTACCGCGCCTGTGCCTTGCGCATCCAGGCTGGCGGCGACCACAGTTTCCAGGGCTTTGCCGGGCAATTGCCGGCGTTGCTGAGTTTTGCCGGCATGGCTGCCGATATGTATCAGGCAATCGATTTCACCAAGCTGTGAAGTCTTGCCCCTCTTTCATGAATGACTGACGACGAGACCTTATGGCCACTCCCAGCGCTAGTTCTTATAACGCCGACGCCATCGAAGTCCTCTCGGGCCTCGACCCGGTGCGCAAACGCCCCGGCATGTACACCGACACCAGTCGGCCGAACCACCTCGCCCAGGAAGTCATCGACAACAGCGTCGACGAAGCCCTGGCCGGCCACGCCAAATCGGTGCAGGTCATCCTGCACGCCGACCATTCGCTGGAAGTCAGCGACGACGGCCGTGGCATGCCGGTCGACATTCACCCGGAAGAGGGTGTGTCCGGCGTCGAACTGATCCTCACCAAGCTGCATGCGGGCGGCAAGTTTTCCAACAAGAACTACCAGTTCTCCGGCGGCTTGCACGGCGTGGGTATTTCCGTGGTCAACGCGCTGTCGACCGAAGTGCGCGTGCGGGTCAAACGTGACGGCAACGAATACCAGATGAACTTCAAGGACGGCTTCAAAGCCTCCGAGCTGGAAATCGTCGGCACCGTCGGCAAGCGCAACACCGGCACCAGCGTGTACTTCGCGCCGGACCCGAAATACTTCGACTCACCGAAATTTTCCATCAGCCGCCTCAAGCACGTGCTCAAGGCCAAGGCTGTGTTGTGCCCGGGGCTGCTGGTCAGCTTCGAAGACAAAGGCACCGGCGAGAAAGTCGAGTGGCATTACGAAGACGGCCTGCGCTCTTATCTGGTCGATGCGGTCAGCGAGTTCGAACGTCTGCCGAACGAGCCGTTCTGCGGCGCTTTCGCCGGTAATAAGGAAGCGGTCGACTGGGCGCTGCTGTGGCTGCCAGAAGGTGGCGACGCGGTGCAGGAAAGCTACGTCAACCTGATCCCGACTGCGCAGGGCGGCACGCACGTCAACGGTCTGCGTCAGGGCCTGCTCGATGCGATGCGCGAGTTCTGCGAATTCCGCAGCCTGCTGCCGCGCGGCGTGAAACTGGCGCCGGAAGACGTCTGGGAGCGCATCGCTTTCGTCCTGTCGATGAAAATGCAGGAGCCGCAATTCTCCGGCCAGACCAAAGAGCGTCTGTCTTCCCGTGAAGCGGCGGCGTTCGTCTCCGGAGTGGTGAAAGACGCTTTCAGCCTGTGGCTCAACGCCAACCCGGAAACCGGTCTGGCCCTGGCCGAACTGGCGATCAACAACGCCGGCCGTCGCCTCAAGGCGAGCAAGAAAGTCGAGCGCAAACGCGTCACCCAAGGTCCGGCGCTGCCGGGCAAACTGGCTGACTGCGCCGGGCAGGACCCGATGCGTTCCGAGCTGTTCCTGGTCGAGGGTGACTCCGCCGGCGGTTCGGCCAAGCAAGCGCGGGACAAGGAGTTCCAGGCGATCCTGCCGTTGCGCGGCAAGATCCTCAACACCTGGGAAGTCGACGGCAGCGAAGTGCTCGCCAGCCAGGAAGTGCACAACATCGCCGTGGCCATCGGCGTCGATCCGGGCGCGGCGGACATGAGCCAGCTGCGCTACGGCAAGATCTGCATCCTCGCCGACGCTGACTCCGACGGTCTGCACATTGCGACCTTGCTGTGCGCGCTGTTCGTCCAGCACTTCCGCCCGTTGGTGGACGCCGGTCACGTCTATGTGGCGATGCCGCCGCTGTACCGCATCGACCTCGGCAAAGAGATCTACTACGCCCTCGACGAGGCCGAGCGCGACGGTATTCTCGATCGCCTGGTGGCCGAGAAGAAACGCGGCAAGCCGCAGGTCACCCGATTCAAGGGTCTGGGCGAAATGAATCCGCCGCAACTGCGTGAAACCACCATGGACCCGAACACCCGGCGTCTGGTGCAGTTGACGCTGGGCGAAGACTTCGCCGAAACCTCGGAAATGATGGACATGCTGCTGGCGAAGAAACGCGCCGGTGACCGCAAATCCTGGCTGGAATCCAAAGGCAACCTCGCCGAGGTGCTTGCCTGATGCAGTTTGGCTGGGCCTTGGCGGGTGCGTTGCTGCTGAGTGCGCTGAGCGTGTCGGCCGAGCCGCTGCAACAATTGCGGCTGCTTTCCGAACACCCGGTCGAAGGCATGCGCGGCGGTAACCTGTCGGGGCTGGCCATGTGCGGCAATGAGCTGTGGACGGTTTCCGATCGCGATGACGAGCTGATCTATCGGCTCGATACCCGCGATCCGGTCTGGCAGGCGCAAACCGTGCACATCGATGTGCCGCCCGTGCCGGAGAGCGGCTTGCCGTGGGGCTTGAGTTCGCGCACCTGGGCGGCGTCGTTCATTCGCGGTGGCGATCTGGATTTCGAGGGCATCAGTTGCGACAGCGTAGGCAATCGCTACATCGTCAGTGAGGCCCATGCGGCGGTGTTGCAGGTGCCGGTCAGTGGCCCGGCCAACTGGCTGAAAATCTCGCCGCTGCTGGTTCGCGAAGCGCGGGCGAGCGGCCTGCTGCTCAAGTTCAATTCGATCTTCGAAGGCCTGGCGATCAACCCGGCCGGTGATCAGATATGGCTGGCCGCCGAACGGCAAAAGCGCGGCCTGCTGCTGATCAAGCGCCAGCAGACGGTGTGGGATTGTGACGGTCGCTGCGTGCTGCTCAGTGAGGGCGGCAAGGAGATGCAGCCGCCACAGTTTCCGAAAGCCAAAGCGGTTCACCGCGACTTTTCCGACATTTCCTTGTTCAACGGCAAGCTGTTTACCCTTGAACGCAACGCTTTCGAGATCTGCCGTCGCGATGCGCAGACGGCCAAGGTCGAGCAGTGCTGGTCGTATGCCGGCGAACTGTTGCAGGAACAACGTCGGTATTCGCAGAACTACGGACTGGAGGAAGCGCTGATCATTGATGCCGAAGGTGCGTGGATCGGCGTCGACAACAATTTTGGCCCGCGTGCTGATGGCGAAGTCCGCCCGGTGGTCTGGCGCTTTGCCGCGCCGGACGGTGGCTGGAGTGCCAGGCCATGAGCCAGCAACCGCCGGGCAAGCGTGCCGGTCGGGTGTTGATGATCCTCGCCTGGTGCGCGGCGCTGTTTCTCGCGACGCGGTTTTTCGGTCAGTGGGAACAGCGCCAGCAGAATCCGAACATCGTGGTCACGTCGGAGCAGGGCGAAGGTTTTATCGAAGTGAAACTGGCGAGCAATGCCCAAGGGCATTTTGTCGCCAGCGGCCAGATCAACGGCGAGCCGGTCGAGTTCATGCTCGATACCGGCGCGACCGATGTGGCGATCCCGGCGGATCTGGCCAAGCGTTTGAAGCTGCAAGAAGGTTTCGGCGTGACCCTGAGCACGGCCAACGGCCTGAGCCAGGGCTATCGAACGAAGATTGCCCGCCTGCAATTGGGCGACATCATCCTGCGCGATGTCCGCGCACTGGTGGCGCCGGGACTGCATGGCGATCAGGTGCTGCTCGGCATGAGCGCCCTGAACAGACTTGAATTTACCCAGCGCGGTGGCACCATGCTGCTGCGCCAGACAACGAACCGATGAGGCCCGCATGAGCGACTCCCTTGATCTCAGCCTGGACGGTGTAGAACGCCGATCGCTGGCTGACTTCACCGAAAATGCCTACCTCAACTACTCCATGTACGTGATCATGGACCGCGCCTTGCCGCATATCGGCGACGGCCTGAAGCCGGTACAGCGGCGTATCGTCTACGCCATGAGCGAACTGGGGCTGGACGCTGATTCCAAGCACAAGAAATCGGCGCGTACCGTCGGTGACGTGCTCGGCAAGTTCCACCCCCACGGCGATTCGGCGTGCTACGAAGCGATGGTGCTGATGGCGCAGCCGTTCAGCTATCGCTACACGCTGGTCGACGGCCAGGGCAACTGGGGTGCGCCGGACGATCCCAAGTCCTTCGCCGCCATGCGTTACACCGAAGCGCGGCTGTCGCGCTATTCCGAAGTGCTGCTCAGCGAACTGGGCCAGGGCACCGCTGACTGGGGGCCTAACTTCGACGGCACCCTGCAGGAACCGCTGGTGTTGCCGGCGCGCCTGCCGAATATTCTGCTCAACGGCACCACGGGTATTGCCGTGGGCATGGCCACCGACGTACCGCCGCACAACCTGCGCGAAGTCGCCACCGCCTGCGTACGCTTGCTCGATGAGCCGAAAGCCACGGTCGAACAGCTCTGCGAACACATTCAGGGTCCGGACTATCCGACCGAAGCGGAAATCATCACACCGCGTGCCGACCTGCTGAAGATGTACGAAACCGGCAAGGGCTCGGTGCGCATGCGCGCCGTGTACCACGTCGAGGATGGCGACATCATCGTCACCGCGTTGCCGCATCAGGTCTCCGGCGCCAAGGTGCTTGAGCAGATCGCCGCGCTGATGCAGGCCAAACCGTCGAAAGCGCCGCAGATCGCCGATCTGCGTGACGAATCCGACCACGAAAACCCGTGCCGCATCGTGATCATTCCGGTCAATAGCCGCGTCGATCACGAAGCGCTGATGCAGCACCTGTTCGCCAGCACCGAGCTGGAATCGACCTACCGGGTCAACGTCAACATCATCGGTCTGGACGGCAAGCCGCAGCTGAAAAACCTCCGCGCCTTGCTGGTCGAATGGCTGGAATTCCGCGTGCTCACCGTGCGTCGCCGCCTGCAATTCCGCCTCGACAAGGTCGAGCGTCGTCTGCACCTGTTGGACGGTTTGCTGATCGCCTACCTCAACCTGGATGAAGTGATCCACATCATCCGCACCGAGGAACACCCGAAAGCCAAGCTGATCGAGCGTTTCGCCCTCAGCGAGATTCAGGCCGACTACATCCTCGACACCCGCTTGCGTCAGTTGGCGCGACTGGAAGAGATGAAGCTGCGCGACGAGCAGGACGAACTGCTCAAGGAACAAGCCAAGCTGCAAGCCCTGCTGGGCAGCGAAGCGAAGCTGAAGAAGCTGGTGCGCACCGAGCTGCTCAAAGACGCCGAAACCTACGGCGACGACCGCCGCTCGCCAATCGTCGAGCGCGCCGAAGCCAAGGCGTTGAGCGAACACGATCTGCTGCCGAACGAGAAAGTCACTGTCGTGCTGTCGGAAAAAGGCTGGGTGCGTTCGGCCAAGGGCCATGACATCGACGCCACCGGTCTGTCGTACAAGGCTGGCGATGGCTTCAAGACCTCGGCGGCGGGGCGCTCCAACCAGTTTGCCGTGTTCATCGACTCCACCGGCCGCAGCTATTCGGTTGCTGCGCATACCTTGCCGTCGGCCCGTGGTCAGGGCGAACCGTTGACCGGCCGCCTGACGCCGCCACCGGGCGCCTCGTTCGAATGCGTGCTGATGCCCGAAGACGATGCGCTGTACGTGATTGCCTCCGATGCCGGTTACGGCTTCGTGGTCAAAGGCGAAGACCTGCAAGCGAAGAACAAGGCCGGCAAGGCGCTGTTGAGCTTGCCGAACAACGCCAAGGTCATCGCGCCGCGCCCTGTGGCCGATCGTGAGCAGAACTGGCTGGCCTCGGTCACGACCGAAGGTCGCCTGCTGATCTTCAAAATCAGTGATCTGCCACAATTGGGTAAGGGCAAAGGCAACAAGATCATCGGTATTTCCGGTGAGCGCGTGGCCAGTCGCGAAGAATATGTCACGGACATCGCCGTACTGCCGGAAGGCGCCACCCTGGTGTTGCAGGCCGGCAAACGGACCCTGTCACTGAAAGCCGACGACCTCGAGCACTACAAAGGTGAGCGTGGACGGCGCGGAAACAAACTTCCGCGGGGCTTCCAACGGGTCGATGCGCTGCTCGTCGAAAACCTCAATTAGGCGAGAACGCCTTCCTAGAGCGTTCGATCTGCGATTAAACGCGTAGATCGACGCTTTGGCGCTGGAGTCGGAACGCATATTCACGGATGATATGGCCTTTCAAGCGCCGGCGTGGCCGAGCGTTCTTCATATTTATTGAGTATTTTCACTGTGGTCAGCCTTGTGGCGGCCACCTGGACGGGATGATGACTGCTCTACGCCCCCTTATTTTGTTGCTCGCCGGCGTTCTTGGCCTGGCGGGTTGCAGCGTTCACCAGCCGGTGTCGCTGTACCAACTGGACAGCGGAAGTCCGGTTCAGCCTGCGCAAAGCGCGGGCATGGCGGTTTTGCTGGGGCCGGTGGTTGTAGCCGATTACCTGCAACGCGAAACCCTGCTGCAACGTCAACCCGACGGCAGCCTGCAAGCGGCGACCGACGGTCGTTGGGCTGGCAGCCTTTCGTCGGATATCGATCAGTTGCTGATGCGTCAGGTCGCCGGTCACCTGGACAGCCAGCGTGTGGTGCTGGCGCCTGCTACCGCCGGGTTCACACCGGATGTGCAGGTGTTGCTGACCATCACCCGTCTGGATTCCGGAGCGAAACAACCGGCGATTCTCGATGCGCAGTGGCGTTTGATCGATCGTCGCGGCAAGGTGCGTGATAACCGCATCATTCACCTGCAGGAGACGCACGCTGGCAGCACCGCGTCCCAGGTGCAGGCACAAGGGGTTCTGTTGCAGCGTCTGGCCGAGCAGTTGTCGGTGGCGCTCAAGCCACTGGCCAACCAGCCGCCCGTGGCCGAGGCACCGCGTAAAGCCGCGCCGAAACCCGCAGCGCCAGCGGCGGATGCCGAGAAGCAGCCGAAGATTCCAATGGCCTCGCCGATTCGTACGGATATGGAAGTGTTTCGCTTCTGAGGCTGGAACGAGTCAGAACAGAGCCCGCCTTGTGCGGGCTTTGTTGTGTCTGGAGGTGGGGTGGAAGATCAAAAGCCCCTCACCCTAACCCTCTCCCGGAGGGAGAGGGGACCGATTGGGGGATATTCGATAGCTACACCGACGTGAACGCGCGGAGGTGAATCCATAATCGCCAAGATCTGTCAGGTCGATATATGGCGCCAGACACCTCGGTCGGTTCCCTCTCCCTCTGGGAGAGGGCTAGGGTGAGGGGCTTTTCAGGAATGCTCTCGAATCCAATAACGCCGCGCACAAAAAAGCCCGCAGACAATCACTCGTCTGCGGGCTTTTGCGTATCGGGCCTAAGCCTTACGCCCGGCGCTCATGCATCCGCGCCAGTTGCCGCTCCAGCATCGACGGATACGGCTCCATCAACCGCTCCACACAGCAAGCGCCCTCAGGGCTGGCGATCGGCCGGATCCTCGCACGTTGGCGGATCAACGCGTCATCGCTGATCTTGCGTTCAACCAGTAGCAGATTGCGGCTGTGTTGCGACAAGGCCAGTGCATCCTGGGCCGAATCGGTCAGCAGCAGATCAATCTGGCTCAGACCGAACAACTCATCGCCCAGGGTCAGGCCCAGCTGCAATTGCAGGGTGATGCCGCTGTCTGCGACCTCGATCTGCAACTGATGACCCAGAGCACGCAGCAGTTCGCCGCAGCAGATGGCATTGGTCAGGTAATCGTCGCCGCAATCTTCGGTGTGGAACAGCAACAGCGTGCTGCCATCGTTGAGGGTTTCGATTTCGCCCTGATACAGCGACGCGGCCTGCTCGAGGCAGTCGCGATAGCGATCCTGCAATTCTTCCAGACGTGCGCGAGGCAAACGACGCAGTTGCTCCTGCGAACCCAGCTGCACAGCCAATACGGCGGTGTGCTGTGGCACGTCAGGGCTCGGTTTGCGCGTGAGCGGTTGTACGGCGCCGTTGAGCGATTCGTCGCGCAGGTCGGCGAAGGCGTCATCGTCATCATCGTCTTCGACCGTGCTGACCAAGTGACGCGGCGCCGGTTTCTTCGCGGCCAGCGGGCGGCTTTCGTCGAAGCTCGGATCGCGCAGGTTACGCACCTCGAATTCAGGCTCGTCTTCTTCCTCGGCGAATTCCGGCTCGGGTTCGGGTTCGGGCTCGGGTTCCGGGGCGTAGCTGGCGTGCAGCTGGCGCGCCAGATCGCCGATTTCATCCTGGCGATCGATGCCCGGTGTATGCGCGTCGATGCGGCGCAGCCACACGCGCAATTGCAGCAGTGGCGTCGACAGATAACGGCCCATGCGCAGGCTCAGAGCCAGCGACAGTGCCAGCAGAATCGCACTCAGAATGCCCATGCTTTGCAGGCTGATGGTCATTGGCTGCTGGAACTGATCCATGTCCAGGCTGATGCGCAGTTGCCCGGCCGTCACGTCCTGGAAAGTGATCTTGCTCTCGTACATGCCCTCGGCTTCGCCCAGCAGGCTGTGCTTGGGACGCTGACCGGACTCGGCGAGGATGCGGTTGTCCACGCTGTAGATCGCCGCGTGGGCGACCAGTTTGTTCTTGGTCAGGTTGTTGAGCAGCACGTTGAGGCTGAGGATGTCGTTGGACACCAGCAGCTCGGTGGCCGACGTGGCAGTCTGCGTGGTCAGGCTTTCGCCCAGCGCATCGGCCTGCTCGTGCATGGCCTGCTTGAATTGCAGCCCCATCACCCCGGCATAGATCACCAGGGCCAGAGCGACCAGGATCACGTTGTGGCTGGCAATGCGCAATGCAATCGGTACACGGCGATGGCGCAGTGCACGGAAGATCAGCAGGAAGAAGTTATCGGTTTTGACTGGCGTGGGCCGGTTCACTTGAGCTCGGCTCTTTGTCCGTGAAGTTGACGCGCAGTATAGCGACAGGCCCCAGACCGGCAAAGCGCTCGCGGTGCCCGATGGTCACTGAAAGTGGGTAGAATGCGGTTTTTTTCCAGTTGCGGGGGTGCGCGTTGCGCGAAATCGTCCTGATTAACATCACGGGAGTCGACCGTCCCGGTCTGACAGCGGCCATCACCGGTGTTCTGGCACAGGGTGGTGTGAACATTCTCGACATCGGTCAGGCGGTGATCCACGACACCCTGTCGTTCGGCATCCTGGTTGAAATTCCCGATTCCGAACAGGGCAAGTCAGTGCTCAAGGACATCCTGTTCAAGGGCTACGAACTGGATCAGCAAGTGCGCTTCACCCCGGTATCCGAAGAGGATTACCAGCAGTGGGTGGGCAATCAGGGCAAGAAGCGCCATATCGTTACCCTGCTGACGCGCAAAGTCACCGCCGGCCAATTGCAGGCGGTCAGCGCAATCACCGCCAAATACGGCCTGAACATCGACCATATCGACCGTCTGTCGGGGCGCATGCCGCTGGACACACCGGCCGACAAGGGCAAGGGCTGCATCGAATTTTCCGTGCGCGGCGAAGCTGCCGATCCGCAGGCCCTGCGCGCCGAATTCCTCAGCGTTGCCCAGGAACTGAACGTCGATATCGCCTTTCAGGAAGACTCGCTGTTCCGTCGCAACCGACGTCTGGCCGTGTTCGACATGGACTCGACGCTGATCGAAGAGGAAGTCATCGATGAGCTTGCCAAGGCGGCCGGCGTGGGTGAACGGGTCTCGGAAATCACCGAGCGCGCGATGGCCGGCGAACTGGATTTCCGCGCCAGCTTCAAGGAGCGTCTGGCGCTGCTCAAGGGCCTCGACGTCAGCGTGCTCGACTCGATCGGCGCCTCGCTGCGCCTGACCGAAGGCGCCGAAACCCTGTTCGCCGAACTCAAGCGCCTCGGCTACAAAACCGCCATCCTGTCCGGCGGCTTCACTTATTTCGCCAAGCAGTTGCAAGCCAGGCTTGGCATCGATTACGTGTTTGCCAACGAGCTGGAAGTGGTCGACGGCAAGTGCACCGGCGTGGCGATCGAGCCGATTGTCGATGCGCAGCGCAAGGCTGACTTGCTCAAGGAACTGGCGCACAAGGAAGGTCTGCGTCTGGAGCAGACCATTGCCGTCGGCGACGGCGCCAACGACTTGCCGATGCTGGCGATTGCCGGGCTGGGCGTGGCATTCCGCGCCAAACCACTGGTCAAGCAGTCGGCGAAGCAGGCGATCTCAACGCTGGGGCTGGATGGTGTGTTGTATCTGCTGGGTTTCCGCGATCGCGACGGGCAGTTGTAACTGACAAAGCACAAAGATCGCAGCCTTCGGCAGCTCCTACATTTGGAATGCATTTCCCTGTAGGAGCTGCCGAAGGCTGCGATCTTTTGCTTTAAAGCGAATTCCACAACGAATCAAAATCCTCCTCACCTCCGCCATTCTGCGCAGGATCCAGCGAGCGATAGGCGAACTGGTTGAAGCTGTGCGTACTCGCCACCCGCCGATCCAGTCCGGCGCGGTGTTCCTCGCCCTGGGTGTTGATCAACACCTTGTTGCCTTCCTGAAACGGCAGGCGCGGCGCAAGCACGGTTGCCGGCAAATCGATTGCGCTGATTTCCGGCAGCAGTAAACCGCGCAGATAATGGCTGTGATCGTCCTTCGAACGCACCAGTTGCAGACCGCACGGCTGCGCGTGTGGCGCGACCAGTTCAATGCCCATCTGCGTGCCGCTGCCGCGCACTTGGCGGATCCAGCGAATCACCGCAATGCTCCAGCCTTTGCCCTCGCTGTCCTGAATGCCGAGCATTTCCCCGGCCTGCAACTCCGGCGGTACTTCGCTGGGCCAGGCCAGGCAATAACCGCCAGGACTATGGTTGATCACCGGCAAGGCGTAAGTCGGATAATTCGGCGCGGTGCCGGGGCCGTCGTCCTCGGTCAACTGGTCGTACTGGATTTCCTCGTACGGCAACAGCTCATCGTTACTTTGCGGGGCAGCGTCGAACGCCTGACTCCAGCTGTCCTTTTCGCCGCTGGCCACGACGCTGCTGAAATTTGCCGCGCGGGCACCGGGATGTTTGAGCAATTCGCTGAAGGTGCGCTCGCCGCCGAGGTAAAAGTGCAGGGCGCTCATGCCGACGCACACGGTTAATGAGCCTTGGCCGGCGATGCGTTGAAAGCTGCGTTCCGCCGCTTGGCCCCAAGTAGCGTGCAGATGTTGCAGGGTGTCGACGCTGAGGCCGGCGGAAACGGGCAGTGGGGTCGAGGTGGACTGGTGCAGCAGGTGCGTTTCGAGCTGTTTGACCAGCGGTTGCGGATCGAAGCCCAGCAGCCCGTTCTGTTGTTCGCTGCGAAACATCTTGCGGTAGCGCGGGCCGACATCGAGTTCCGGGCTGATGGCGAACAAACCGACCTCGGCGCTGCCGGGATGCAGTTTGAGCAGGGCGCTCCACGGCTCGATCACCTCGGCCAGCCGGGCAATCTGGCTTTGACGCAGTTGATTGCAACGGGCACTGCCCAATAGCAGTGCGGCGATGTAGGTCTGTTCGACGCTCAGTTCGCTGGTCAAAAACGCCAGATCATCGCGCAGCCGCCGTTGTTGCAGCTGCATTTGCGCAGCGCTGCGATACAGCTGATGCAATTCCAACCACACGTGTTCCGGCGGTGAACTGTACAACTGCGTGGCGCGCACCAGTTGCGCCTTGAGGGCATGCGCGGCGCGTTGCAAGGCGGTGCTGACCAACGTCGCGCGGTCCTTGCTGTATTTAGGCAGGATGCGCAGAACGATCTGTTTATAGCCGATGGCCAGCTGACCTTGCAGCGCCTGACACAGGTTGCTGACCTTGCGCGAGCGCTCGTCGAGCATGATCGCCTGATGCAGAAAGTGCCGTTCCAGATGCTGGCAGACGAAATACACCTCGGGCCGCAGCAGTTCCAGGAGTTGCAGGCGATTGTCGCTGGGAGTGAGCAACAGGTTCAGTTCGCCGAGGCCTTGATAGAGCAGGCGGGCGGTTTCGCCGATGTTGGCCTTGGGCAGGCCGGCGATCCAGCGCTTGAGATCACGCGGGCTGGCGTCGCAGAACGACAGGCGCGTTTGCGTGGGAGTCGGAGCGCGCAGCTTGGGAGAAAAGTTGGTCTGGCTCATGAGCAAAACCATAGCAGCAAATGCCGCGGTTTGCGGAAGCAGCCTCGGCTGCTTCCGCAAATTGGGTCACGCTTTTGGCAGTGCCAGGCCTTGGCCCATCTGCACTGGCGAGCCGGCGACCAGCTCTTCAGCCCACTTCACCTGATCCGGGCCAAACAGCACGATTGCCGTCGAACCGAGCTTGAAGCGCCCCAGTTCCGCGCCTTTTTCCAGATGAATCGGTGCGCGTGCGGCTTCGTCGTAGCGGAAGGTTTTCAGCTCGCGCTTCGGTGGGGTGACCAGACCGGCCCACACGGTTTCAATCGAAGCGACAATCATCGCGCCAACCAGCACCACGGCCATCGGCCCGCGTTCGGTGTCGAAAATGCACGCCACGCGCTCGTTGCGGGCGAACAGCTCCGGGACGTTTTCGGCAGTAGTCTGGTTCACCGAGAAAATGCGGCCCGGGATGTAGACCATTTCGCGCAGGGTGCCGGCCAGCGGCATGTGCACGCGGTGGTAGTCCTTCGGCGACAGGTAAATGGTGGCGAAGTCGCCGCCCATGAACGGCGCTGCGTTGGCCGCATCACCGCCGAGCAATTCGAGCACGCTGAAACTGTGGCCCTTGGCCTGGAACACGCGACCGTGCTCGATCGGGCCGAGCTGACTCACCGCACCGTCGGCCGGGCTGAGGATCGCGCCCGGAGTTTCGTCCAGTGGACGCGCGCCGTCTTTCAACGCACGCGTGAAGAATGCGTTGAAGTGCTCGTAAGCGGTCAGGTCTTCGACCAGCGCTTGCGACATGTCCACTTGATAACGCTTGGCGAACCATTGGGTGAAGGCATTCTTGAACCAGCGCACACGGCATTCGGCGATGCAGCCGGCCAGGCGCGACAGCAGGTGATGCGGCAGCAGGTACTGGCTGAGGATAAACAGACGCTCTTTCATTAGTTGTCCTTAAAAACCTTAAATCTCGACTGGCGTGTCAGGGTGGTTGCCCCATTCGCCCCAGGAACCGGCGTAGCCCTTGACCCGCGGATAACCGAGGGCTTTGGCCACCAGATAAGTGAAGCCCGACCGGTGATGGGTCTGGCAGTGGGTAATGATTTCCTTGTCCTTGGTGATCCCGAGGTTTTCGAGGATCTGCGGCATGTCGCTGCGGATACGCAGCTGGCGGGCCTGGTCCATGCCGGCGGTCCATTCGAAATTGACCGCGCCGGGGATGTGTCCACCCTTGGCAGCGAGGACTTTCTCGCCGGAATACTCCAGCGGCCCGCGCGCATCCCAGATCGCCAGATCGGCGGCGCCGAGACGGCTTTGCAGGTATTCGCGGGTGGCGGTCGGTTCGTCGTGCAGGGTCAGCGAGACCGGGCCGCCGACGGCGGCCGGCACCTGAATCGACATCGGCATACCGTCCGCCAGCCAGGCCGGCAGACCACCGTCTATATAGTGGTACTTGTCGTGGCCAATGACATCGAGCAGCCAGATAAAGCGTCCGGCCCAGCCACCGCCCTCATCGTCATACACCACGTAGACCGCGTCTTTGCGATGACCGAGCTCACCAAACAACGCTTCCAGATCGGCCTTCGCCGGCATCAGCCCGGGCGCCGGTGGCTGGCCGAGCTGGGTGCGTTTCGGGTCGACAAAACGTGCGCCGGGCAAGTGACCTTCGGCATACCGGGCAGGGCTGGTCAGGTCCACCAGAATCAGTTCCGGGGACTCCAGACGCGGCAGCAGGTCGTTCGGCTCGATGACAAGCGGCAAGCCAGAGAAGTCAGACATGTGAGGTCTCCAGAGCACAAAGGGGAGGATTGTAGCGCAGGCTCATTGGCCACGGCTGCTAAAGCTGTGCAGGGCTTTTTCGATGCACTGCGCGGTTTTGCCGAAGGCTTGTACGGTGATGTCGGCGAACGGCCCGCCGCCCTGATCGGCAACGACGATCATGATTACCCGGCCGTTATTCACCAGTGAGCGCAAGAATAAGTGCTCGCCGCGAAACAGCGTGCGCAGGCTCGCTGGCAATAAGGCCGAGAATTGTGCGTTGTTCTCCGGCGTGATCCGCACCTGCGCCTGCTGAGCGAGCAGGCGCTGCAGGACTTTGCTTTGGCTGACGACAAAACTCAGCGCCGCCGCATCCTTCGGCAAACCGGCGGTCTGGTGTACGCGCAGGGTCGAGTGCGTGCGGTCGGCCATCAGAATCATCACCCGGCGCATGCCGCTGGCCACCAGTGCCTCGCGGGCTGCGACGGTCAGGCTCATGGCATTGGTGAAGCGGCTGGGCTCGGCGAGGAGTTCGGCGCATTGCCGACGCCACTGGCCCAGATCATCCGCATTCGGCGCTGCTGCCGGGAGCATGCCGGCCGGCAAGCGACGAGTGCCCCAAGGCCAGATCAGCGAAACCGCCGGGTGCCACAGATCAGGCATCGCATGCTGACGCGCGCTGTTCGCCGCTTGCTGGTGCAGCTGTTGCTGCACTTCGTCCATGGAAATCTGCAGATACAGGCTGGTCAGGTACTGCCAGCGCTTGCTGTGCGGACTGTCCCAGGCCTGTTGCGCCGACAGCGCCAGGCCGTTGGCCAGCAGCACGGTATTGGCGGGTTGATTGAGCCAGCGGCGTAGCGTCGGGTCTTCGTCGAGGCGATTCTGCTGGCGCAGCGGGTGCTCGCTGTCGCGGGCGATGCGCAGCACTTTGACCAGTTCGCGTTGTTCGCTGAGCAGCAATTTGTAGCCTTGCTCGACCCAGATCGGCAGATGCCAGGCCTGGACCAGTGCCTCGGCAATCTTCAACAGGCGCACGCCGAACAATTGCTTTTCGACCACCCGTGCCGACTCGCCCTTGTGGATCACCCGCAGTTCCCACTCTTCAAGCAACTGCGGATAGGTCAGCGCCAACGGCCACAGCGGCGACAAAAACAGCAGACTGCCCCAGTGGATGTCCTGCCACAGCCGCGCCAGGCGACTAGCAAAAAAACCATTGGCCTGCTGTGTCGCGTGTTGGCTGATCAACTGCAATTGGCGCAAAGCCTTGGGAATCTGCCGGTGCGGTTCGGCCGGCAGGCGCGCGAGCAATTCTTCGGTGCGGGCAAGGCCCAGGCGATTGATTGCCACCTCGAGATTTTCCGCTGGCGCGGCCATGGTGCCGTGGGTGTGACGATTCGCCTCACGGATGATGCTCAAGGCCAGCGCCGGGCTGTCCTGCATCAGATCGGCGATGTCGCGCAGCGAGCTGCGATTATCGCGGATCGCCCGGCAGACTTTGTCGTGAGCCTCTTGTGGTACGGGCAGGCGGACGCTGTCGAGCAGCTTGACCCAAGCCTGGAGGGTGCTCGGTTTTACCGATGGAATGTTCGTTTCATTAGCCATGTCTGGACGAGATCTTCACTGACTGTAGACGCGCCCGGCATGGGCTAAATTGGCTTTTCGCCTGAACTGGCTATAGTCTGGCGCAGTTTTGCCGATAAGTAGAAGAAGAGATTTTTTAACTTCCGAATATGACCTTGAACCCGACTTAAACAAGTACCTTCTACCTATGGCTAAAATTATCGGCATCATCGTCGTATTCGCGAGCGTGCTCGGCGGATACGTGCTCTCCCACGGCAAGATTGCCGCCCTGATCCAGCCCTTCGAGGTGATGATCATCGGCGGTGCGGCCCTCGGCGCATTCCTCCAGGCCAACCCCGGTTACATGACGATGCACGTGCTCAAGAAATCCCTGAGCATGTTCGGTTCGCGCTTCACTCACACTTTCTATCTGGAAGTGCTCGGGCTGATCTACGAGATCCTCAACAAGAGCCGCCGCGAAGGCATGATGGCCATCGAAGGCGACATCGAAGATGCCGCCGCGAGCCCGATCTTCGCCAAGTACCCGGCGGTGCTCAAGGATGAACGCATGACCGCGTTCGTCTGCGATTACCTGCGCATCATGTCCTCCGGCAACATGGCTCCGCACGAACTGGAAGGCCTGTTCGACATGGAACTGTACAGCCTCAAGGAAGACCTCGAGCACCCATCGCACGCGGTCAACGGCATCGCCGACGGCATGCCCGGTTTCGGTATTGTTGCGGCGGTACTCGGTATCGTGGTGACCATGGCCTCGCTGGGCGAGGGCGACCAGGCGTCGATCGGTCTGCACGTGGGTGCGGCACTGGTCGGTACCTTCTTCGGTATTCTCGCGGCCTACGGTTTCTTCGGTCCGCTGGCGCATTCCCTGGCCCACGATGCCAAGGAAGAGCTCAACGTCTACGAAGCCATCAAGGCCTCGCTGGTGGCTTCGGCGTCCGGCATGCCGCCGTCGCTGGCGGTCGAGTTCGGGCGCAAGGTTCTGTACCCGGCGCACCGTCCAAGCTTCGCCGAGCTGGAACAAGCGGTTCGCGGTCGCTAAGTCATGGAAAATAATCAGCCGATCATCGTCAAGCGCGTCAAGCGCATTGCCGCCGGGCACCACGGCGGGGCGTGGAAAATCGCCTTCGCCGACTTTGCTACGGCGATGATGGCGTTCTTCCTGGTGCTGTGGCTGCTGTCCACCGCTACGCCGGAACAGAAGATCGCCATCGCCGGTTATTTCAAGGACCCGGTCGGCTTCTCCGAAAGCGGCACGCCGTACATCATCGACCTCGGCGGTACACCGACCCTGGCGCCGGAAAACACCCTCAACCCGGAAGTGAAGTCGCAGCCGCAACCGGACAAGGTCACGGTCGACACCGATCAGGTTGAAGGCATGGCCGAGCAGGTCGAGAAGGAGCGTCTCGAACTGCTCCTGCAAGAACTGCAGAACAAGGTCGACGAGAACCCGCAACTGCAGAAATTCAAGGATCAGATCCTTTTCGAGATCACGCCGAACGGCTTGCGCATCCAGATCATGGACGCCGAGAATCGGCCGATGTTCGACTCCGGTTCCGCACGCCTGAAACCGTACTTCGAAGACATCCTGCTGGCCATGGCCGACACCATCAAAGCGGTGCCGAACAAGATCAGCATCAGCGGCCACACCGACGCCAAGCCGTTCATCGGCACTGGCGACTACGGCAACTGGGAGCTCTCGGCCAACCGCGCCAACGCGGCTCGCCGTGCCTTGGTCGCGGGCAGCTATCCGGATGCGCAGGTGGCGCGGGTGGTCGGTTATGCCTCGTCGGCATTGTTTGATCGGGAAAATCCGTTCAACCCGGTCAACCGCCGCATCGATATTGTCGTGCTGACCAAGAAAGCCCAGGCTGCCATCGAAGGTGCGCAAGGGCCTGATGCAGCGAAACCGGCGGATCAGGGTCAGAACGGTGCTGCTCCGGCAGCCCCGGTTGATCCGAATGCGCTGCCGGCGGACAAACAGCCAGTGCCGGCTCACGAGTTGCGCGAGCGGTTGAATCTGTTTGACGATGCGGCGCCGAAACCGGCCGAGCCGGGGAGTGCAGCGCCTGCGCCGAAGCAGTAAGTGAAAAAAAGCCGACAGTGATGTCGGCTTTTTTGTGGCTATCGCTTCATGCCCCCGACCATTTTCTTCGCGTTACTAAAATAATCGGGGACAGGCCGGTACAGTCTCAGAATCCCCGACGAATCCGGTTCTTCAACTGTTCATGAAACATCTCCGCATCGCGCTTGTAAGCCCCTTTCACCGATTCGCTGATCGAATCCAGTGCCATCGACCGCTTGTTCGACACCTCATCACGATACGCATCGATGAAGAAATCCAGGTCGCTGGCCGTGCTCAGCTTCGGCCACTTGTCCAGATAGATCGGCAGTTGCGCAGGTCCGGTCTTGAACGTACAGATCCGCCGATTGCTGATCGTCGCCTCGCCAATTTCGAAAGGCACCCACCACGACAGTGCTGTTGTCTCCGACACCACTGCCAGCAAATGCGTGCATTCGGTGATGTTGCGAGTGATGACCCCGGTGATGTCGTCCGTGGTCTGCGATTCCGGATCGAGGACATCGAGATATGTCCTGATCTTCGCCTGGGTCAGGCGGGTGTTGATGGCGATCGCATGGGCGCGATCCATGTGGCGATAGCTGATAAAGACTGGCATCAGAAATATCCTTTGAGGGCGAGTTCGCGGTAATAGGCGCCGAGTGCCGTCAGGCGGCAGCCGGTCGAGTGAATGGCGGCGTAGTACATGTGCTCGGCGTCGACCGGTTCGATCAGGCTGTGGCGGTTGCACTTCTGCAACTGGGCGAAGATCTCGCCGTGCTCAGGCACGAACGCCTTCTCGGTGGGTTCGTAGCTGGGGTCGAGCGGCAAGACCGATTCGGCTTCGGCAAACCAGTCGGGCAATTTGCGCAGGATCTCCTTGGGAATCAGCGGCGAGACTTCGCGCAGGGAAATGAACTGCGACACATTGGTCTTGAACACCGGACGCTGTTCCCAGGCACCGAGGGCGTTGTCGACGAAGGAATACAGACTGCCGGGGGTGATTTTGCCGAGGATATTCGCCGCGCCGCCATGCAGCGCTTGCAGGAGCAGGCCGGTGAACACGCCGTGCTGCGCGCCCTCCATTGCCGGCTCGGCTTTTTTGCAGGCGGTGAGGATGGTCATACCCTCGCTGACCATGCTGCTCTCGCTGCGCAGGGCGCGCACTTCTCCGGCTGAACCGCTTTCGCAGCAGTCGAGGATGATCATTTTGTTTTTGATCCGCGTGGCTTTGTCCGCCCAGTTGATAATGTCGCTGATGCGGATGCCGTTCTGGGCGTTGCGGTAGTCCTGCGGGATCAACATGCCTTCGTTTGTGTCGGCATCGAAACCGCCATGACCGGCGAAATACAGCAGGGCGACGTTGCAGTCACCGGAAAACAACTCGCGGATCTGGTCTTCGAGTTTTTCCCGGCTCAGGTAATCCTCGGCGGACGTCAGTACGACATTTTTGAAGTTGGGGTCGCCGTTGGCGTTGCTTTTCAATACCGAAGCCATAGCCATGGCGTCGTTGCAACAGCCGCTGAGCCCGCCGATATGCGTGTAATCGTTGATACCGATGAACAATCCTTTGCGCATGGTCACACCGCCTTGTGCAGGCGGATCGCGCCGGGGGTTCTGTGGGTATTGCTCGGGCGGGCGCAGCGAGACAAATGGCTGATGAACACAAGATGTTTTTTCATGGCTTTCCTCGATGGTCGCTGTGAGCGAAGGAGGAAAGAAATGTAGGCCGCTGGCTCAGGCCTACAAGGTCTGCGCGGCAAAACAGAAAGGTCCTGCAAGCAGTCGCGCAAGTGCCTACAGAAGAAGCTGACGTTTAAGAGAAGAGGGTGAGTCAGACGCAGTCCGACAACCGGCAGCCCATCGCGTAGGACTGCCGGCGTGGCTGTTTAATAGCCGTTTTCAGGCAGGCTGGCGATGATCGAGCGATAGCTGTTCATCCGTTGCTGCTGGATGCGGCCATCTTCCAGCGCCTTGAGCAGTGCACAACCCGGTTCGCGATCGTGCTTGCAGTCGCGGAAGCGGCAAGTGCCAAGCAGGTCGTCGAACTCGATGAAACCGGCTTCGACGTCGGCGCGGCTGACATGCCCCAGACCGAATTCGCGGATGCCCGGGGAGTCGATCAGTTCACCGCCACCGGGGAAGTGGAACAGCCGCGCAGTGGTGGTGGTGTGCGTGCCCTGACCGGACAGCTCGGACAATGGTCCGACGCGGGTTTCGACTTCCGGCAGCAGGCTGTTGACCAGCGACGACTTGCCGACGCCGGACTGGCCGACGAACACGCTGATGCGTCCGTCGAGCTGCTTTTGCAGCTGCTCCATGCCATCGCCGTGGTGCGCCGAGACTTCCAGCACCGGATAACCCAGCGTGCGATACACCGCCAGCAACGCGTTCAGCGCCGGGGCGTTCTGCTCGTCGATCAGGTCGAATTTGTTCAGCAGCAAAAGCGGGCGGATGCCGGCATGTTCAGCGGCGACCAGATAGCGGTCGATCAGGTTGGCGTGAGGCTCGGGCAGCGGCGCGAACACGATGACGATCATGTCGACGTTGGCAGCAACCGGCTTGAGCTGGCCACGGCTGTCGGGGCGGCACAGTTCGGTGCTGCGCGGCAGTTGCGCGACGATCACGCCAATGCCTTGGTTGCCGGCGCGCCAGACGACTTTGTCGCCGGTGACCAGCGCTGGCAGGTTGGCGCGCAAGTGGCAGCGGAACACTTGGCCGGCGAGTTCGCCGTCAACGGCTTCGACTTCGACCTGCACGCCGAAGTGGGCGATCACCAGGCCGTGCTGCTCAGGGCCAAGGTCGCCGCCCTCGAGGGCCTCGACCGCCGAGGACTCGCGTTTGGCGGCGCGTGCGGCGCGCTCGCCCTGAATCTTTTCGATGCGCCAGTTTTGACGACGATTGAGTTGGCGTTTGGCCATGGGTGTTCCGTCTGAAGAATGCAGCGATTAGGTAAAACGGCCGCGAGTTTAGCACGCCCGGCCACCGGCCTAGGCTAAACTGCGCAGCATTGCCTAGGAGCCCGAATATGCAAAACCCGCAGAACCTGATCTGGATCGACCTGGAAATGACCGGTCTGGACCCCGACAACGATGTCATCATCGAAATGGCCACCATCGTCACCGACAGTGAGCTGAATACATTGGCCGAAGGCCCGGTGATCGCCATCCATCACAGCGACGAAGTGCTCGCGCGCATGGACGAATGGAACACCCGCACCCACGGCAATTCCGGCCTGACCCAGCGTGTACGCGACAGCCGCATCAGCATGGCTGAGGCAGAAGCTGAGACCATCGCCTTCCTGGAAAAGTGGGTGCCGAAGGGCAAATCGCCGATCTGCGGCAACAGCATCTGCCAGGACCGTCGCTTCCTTTATACCCACATGAAGGCGCTGGAAAGCTACTTCCACTACCGCAACCTCGACGTCTCGACGCTCAAGGAACTGGCCGCACGCTGGGCTCCGGACGTGCGCGACAGCTTCAAGAAGGGCAGCACGCATCTGGCGCTGGACGACATTCGCGAATCGATCGCCGAGTTGCAGCATTACCGCAAGCACTTCATCAAGTTCTGAGGGAGCGGCTTTCCGCCTTCGCGAGCCTGCTCGCGAAAGGCGCGCCCTCTTCTGGTGCGGCGCTGAAATGGCTAGACTGCGCGCCTTCCTGCCTGGACTGCCACCATGTTGCTGATGCTCTATCTGATCGCCATTACCGCCGAAGCCATGACTGGCGCGCTGTCCGCCGGACGACGAGGCATGGACTGGTTCGGCGTGGTGCTGATCGCCTGCATCACCGCGCTCGGTGGCGGTTCGGTGCGCGACGTGCTGCTCGGGCACTACCCGCTGACCTGGGTCAAACATCCGGAATATCTGGTGCTGACCTCGGTGGCAGCGATGTTCACCGTATTCGCTGCGCGCTGGATGCGCCACCTGCGCTCGCTGTTTCTGGTGCTCGATGCAGTTGGACTGGTGGCATTTACCTTGATCGGTTGCATGACCGCGCTGGAAATGGGTCACGGCATGTTGGTGGCTTCCGTCAGCGGAGTCATCACCGGCGTCTTTGGCGGTATTCTTCGCGATATCTTCTGCAACGATATTCCCTTGATCTTTCGCCGCGAACTTTACGCCAGCGTCTCATTTGCTGCGGCGTGGTGCTACATGCTGTGTCTTTATCTCAATGTGCCAGGTGAACAAGCCATTCTGATCACTTTGTTTGGCGGATTCCTGTTGCGTCTGCTGGCCATTCGTTTTCATTGGGAAATGCCGAAGTTCGTTTATAACGACGAACAATGATTGATCGTGCGTCCTTGTCATTGAAGTTGATTAATGGCAAATATGTTGTTTGTGACTGGGGCGCGCATATTTCTTACACTTTTCACTTTGATCTTCGCTTGATGGGTATGTAGTTTTTTCGCTGACATATTTTCGATGTCAGTAGCAAATTACATTCTTACAAAGGAGCTGCATTGTGAGTGAAAGCATGGATGTTACAGATAATCAAAATGACAATCCGCCCACTCTGGCGGGGCTGTCCAGTTTAAAAGTCAAGTTTGACGCGGGTAATAATACTCAAAGCAGGGCACTTGTCGCTAATGGCCGAATGCAGGTCAAAGTTCAAGTACTCGTTGCCGGAGTAGACGCCGACGGCAACGCAATGCATGTACCCGCAGATGTAATGGAAAGCATCCAGCTTATTCATTACGCGACCGGCAAGACCTTGCGCGATGGCTGGGTCGCGAGCGCAGTCCAAGGGCGGTTTACGCGTGAGGCACGTCCTGCACCTGACGCCGAAGACAGGCACGACGATGATCTTGAGAATGACAGCGTTCATCCACAGGTTCGTACGTTCTGGGTTTCCTCATCGAGCGCCGGAACGACTGAGATCGGTGCGCGCCTGTCCGTGAACGGGGAAACAATCCTCAGTAACGGAACCACGCCTGCCAGTGTTCATTACAGCAGCGTGACTGTAGAAGCGGAAACGCCTTCGACATATGGTGTAGACGGAGTATTTCGGTTGTACCAGACCAGGATTGGTAATGAGTCGCCCGGCAACCGTATCTGGAAGTACCATTTGGGACTGTACCCGGGTGGGAAGCAGATCCGGCTGGTCGACTGGATTGCAGAGGGGGCAGAAGAGGGCAAGGATTACGATTTTGCGGGTGGTAACCGGCTTAACGAAATAAAAACAAATTACATGGAATGCATTTTCGTGCGTCCCGAGCAATCCAGTGTCGTCGTCTCTTTGCCTGACAGGGGTGATACGTTTGCATACACTTTTACCAGTGATGCGCAAACATGGAATTCGAAGCATTATCACGTTAATACTCAAAGCGACGGAGAGTTGACCATCGTCCAGGCTCTATCCGAATACTCGAAAAGCACCGGGCCACAAAAATATGGCGGCGTCCTCCACTTCATCGCCATCGATGAATATGGTACCGAGCATAAATTGGCAATCCGCGTGAATTTTCACGAGCGTAATTTATATCTTCAACGAGGCTGAGTTCGTTCACTGATGCAATGTCGGTGAATGTAGTAGATGTATATGCGTTTGGCATTTCGACTGCAGATAAGCTGCCATGTCGATGATCAGGCATATGCACGAAAGTGCTTTTCTGATGACTCGCGTTGGCCCTGCACTCTGTGTGGCCAGCGCACCCCCTCTCAAGGATGAGCGATCATGACTGGCAAACCGCCGAAGATCAAACCTGTATCTGTCCCAACCAAACCCTCCGATTCCAGCATCGATGTCTCCCACCGACCGTTGTCTTCGTCTTCGACAGTGGCGCATTTGACTGTTGCACATCATCAGGAACCGCTGCGTTCGCCATCTTCATCAGATCCGCTGGCGATAACGCCTGGCGTCAATGTGAGCACGACCACGACGTATTCCACATTCGACGAATTCCCAAGGTTTTCCGTGAACGATTCCCTGGAAAGCTACTGGATACCCTCGCAAGAGGGTCTCGATGAGTCCGTTGCTCTGGGTATCAAAACCTTGAAGCATCGCCAGTATGTTGCCGTGGCTGATAACCACATCGTGCAAGTGGTCCGAGACGCTGAGAGCGGTCTGCTTCGCGCCACGCATGCCAGAGAACTGCATCCTTCCGGTCCGCTGTTGAGGCCTGACAGCGAGGGCCGGTTGTGGCACCCGCTGGACGACCCTGAGTCGACCAATCCGCTTGCAACTGTCTATTCCGAACACAAACGCGCGGCAGAGCTGCTTACCGGCGCGGAATATTCAATAGAAGATTTTTCTCCATTGATGATCAAACGCTTGCTCGCAGTGAGCGGCGTAAGCACAACGATGCTGCACAGGTCCGGGATTCATCCCACCTCGCTGGCATTGCTGCAGGACACAGCGAGGCGTTTTGCCCTCGATCAAAAGATCCAGCTGTGCATCACCCAGGTGCAACATTCCGACCCCGCCGTGCGGGCGCAGGCCGATTCACGACTGCAGGCTTTGTTGCCGCCACGGGCAGATGATCTGAGCGAGCGCGTTATCGAACAATCCAGCGCCTTGCTTTTTGAGCAGAGTGAGCGGGCGTTCGAACTCGATTGCGATGACAACACATTGAAGATGCGGCAGATTTTTCCTGACCTGCCCAAGACAATCGCTCAGGCGTTGTGGCGAGAGGCCAGTGCCGCCGACCATATGCATTTGCGCCTGCGGCCGGGAATGCCGAGGCACATGGCAGAAAAGACGCTGGTGGCGCTACGCGAGGTGCGTCTCGCCAGGGCGTGCGCAGGAATCTATCTGGATTCGGTAGCCACTCTGGACAGTGATCTGCTGGCTTTGCAGATGATCGGCCAGCTTGAACTGTGGCCGCGACACATTCGTATCGAGATTCGTCGGCAAGCGTCAGAGGGTGAGTTGTTATGTGCTATTGGCGATGCTCGATCGCCAGTGCGTCACACATTTATTCGTCAGCATGAAGGCTACGTTATCCAACTCAGCGGCGTCCCGTCACCCCAAGGTCGGACGGATCTATTTGCCGCCGTCTGGCTCCTTTTACTGCCCGGGCAGCGCCAGTTGCTCGGTGTAGCGCAGGGCGGTGGTGCGGCTCTGCGGCAGCTGGTACGTGCACAGCCATTGCCGTCGCGCCAACATGTGAGCGAATTGCTGGGACTGGCACCGGTGCAGGTGACGGCGATTCCGGCCAGCGCCCAATACGTGCAAGCGGGGCTGCGAGGGGGCGGCGATGTCAACCCGACGTCGACAAAATCCGTTGAAGAGCGTGTCCGTGATCTTTATCCGCAGCTTGCCGAACAAGAACTGGCCATGTTCATTTCCGAGCGTCTGAAGTCGGACCCAGTCAGGGTCTTGGCTCGCCTGGAGACAGAATTGGCAACACTGCGTAGTGAGTTGGCGATCTGGAGTGCTGAAGAATTATCGACTCAAGCGGATGCATCGCAGGACCCAGCGCAATTCGCAGAACAACGCCAGGCTCGCGAGCGGTTCAGCGCAAAGCTGCAAGATATCTGGCAACGCAAGTCGGTTTCGAGGTGGGGGTACGGTGACTATCATTTTTCCCATCATGTCGATTTTTCCGCTGAGTTACCAAAACTATCCGCCAGGTTCGACTACGTAACAGAGTTGATACTGACTGTGGAAAAACCAGGCGCACGCATCGGCGCTTTTTTTGACAGTTTTCCCAATGTTCAATATTTGATGGTCACTGGTATAAAGATGGAGGACTTCCCGTCAGGAGTACTCCAAATGCGCCAGCTGCGTCAGCTTGTGCTGAACGATTGCTCGCTTGAATTATCTGAAGCCACGGCTGAAGGTTTGTCCAGGATCGAGACGCTCACTTTGTTGAATCTTGCCAACAACCCTCTCACTGTTGCTCCGCATGTAGGCTTCATGACAGGTTTGACCGAGTTGATGCTATATAACGCAAATCTTTCCAGCCTGCCCTCCGGTATAGACAGGCTTGGAGACCTTCGTGTCATGGCGTTACAGGGTAATAATATTTCGCACGTAGGAGACGATCTGTTCGATATTCCGGATACGCAAGACCTATACATTGGTTTGTTGAATAATCCGCTGAGTAACGAGTCGATGCGGCGGATTAATCAATATCTTGAAAATTCCAGTATGGACCGAAAGGTAGAAATCCAAACGGTCGAAGCAGTTTCAGACGTTGATTCCGAAAGTGATTCGTCGGAGAGCGGATTTTCAACAGGTTCAGATAGCGACTGAGTGTTGTCGAAAGTAACGGGTCGATCACGCTGCTAACATGATTTGGCAAACATAAACTACTCGCTAACTCCCCTTCTGATTCGGTTTGATTGAATTCGGAAGGGGTAACAGGCCATCTTGGGCAGAATCAAAGGGGTCGAAGGTTTAGTGTTGAAGTGCGTTACATTCAGATCGCATTTTTTGAAGTTGTTAGCATCTGTGTGAATTATTCATGATGATGTTGAAAGATTACTTCTTCACAAAATGTCAAATGTCGCGACTTCTTATATTCAGGTTCGATGTTAATACTCTGCTGAGCCCTTAAGGGGTGAAATATATTAATCAGCTGAGGTGTTATCAAATGTTTTACGAGGAAGTAGGTATATCCCGTATCGAGGTAAAACTCGACACCACGAATCATGGTCAGCACAAAGTGCTTTATGCCAACGGTCGCATGCAGGTGCGTGTGTTGGTGCTACTACACGGGATCGATAACAATGGCGACGGCGTATCGCTGCACGGACATCCCGCATTGCAGTCACTGCGGCTTATTGCCTATAACGGTGCTCGCCCATTGGAGGGAGAATGGAATGTATCGATTCAGGAAAATCGTTACGCTCACGAAATGTCGGGCGGCGCAACGCGACTGACAGAAGTCCCGCGGGTCATTGACAACCGGATCAGCAGCGCCGCAGATCCGGTACAGATTTTACAATTCTGGGTTTCGGCTTCCCGACCTGGAATCATGGAAGTGGCTGCCGAGATTTCCTTGAACGGCGCGGTATTGCGAAGTAATGGGGTTGGTTTCGACAGCAGTGTCACGCTGGAGGCGATTCCGCCGAAAGAGTACTCGCTGAGCGACTTTTCGTTGAGCAAGTATGACAAGAAGCAGAATCGGGGCCTGTATGAGTGGGTTCAGCACTATCATATTGGCCTGCGAGCGGATGGCAGGCAGGTTCACCTTCTTGACTGGTACAGCAGTGAAGTGAAACTTGATCCTTATGATTCCGAAGATGCGGTGCAGGTTTATGTGTCCGGGAATATTCCCGGTGAACAAGGTAGTCGCAAAACTTTTTATGGATATATGGCGCCTATATATGGCCTGCAGGCAACATTTCGCAGTCCCCATGGCTACGTCACCGTACCTATCAACAAAGTGCCTGGACAGTTGACGCTCGTTCAGTATGTTTCCGCTGACCCGCAAGCGGCGCGGGAAAGTGATAGCGCCTTCGAATTTGCCGTGATTGATGAATTCGGTTCGGAGCACCGGCTAAGTGTCGATGGTGATAAAAAGCAGCTCACTTTTATTCTGGATCAATCCAAGCGGTCAATGAAGCGACTTGTCTGACTTCTTGTCTGGTCAGCGTACTTCGCTGGCCAGTGTTGCCTGCCAAAATCTGAGTCTGGAAATAAAAGGACGATTCATTAATGGAAAGTAATTTCTCTCCCTCTGTTCATTCGAACGCTTTCAACTTCGGTGAGTTTGTTTCGGGAGGCGTTGATCCCCGTACGGGTATGTATACGTGTGCATTTTCGCTTGGCAAGTTGCACTCGGCAGATCTCAATGGTCCGGAGCTTGCACTTTCAGTGAGTTTCAATCCGCTCAATCAGGCCGATAGTGGTTTCGGCGTTGGCTGGTCTTTGACCCTGACCAATTATGACTTGCGCAGCAAAGTCATGACCTTGTCCAACGGTGAGCGCTACAAGGCTGTCGAGACGTCTGGCGGCCTGAAGTTCAAGGAAATGAAACTGCAAACGGCGAAGGTGTCAGTCACTGGAGCAGGGCGCTATGAAGTTCGATACAAGGATGGTCGGCGGGAACTGCTCAAAGTGTTGGCCGGTACTCAGGTCGCTGTCGCGGAAAAAATAATCGCGGCGAACGGCGTGAGCATTACGCTGAAACATGAGTTGTTCAACCAGTCTCCCCGTTTGGCCGAAGTCCGTGATGCCACGCGCTGCCTTTTGAAAATTTCTCGTACGGCAGGTCAGGTGACGTTGTCGCGATATCCCGACATTACTTCGAGCTCCAACTTCAGGCTGATTCTGAAAAACAGTCGGGTAACGGCCATCGAGCTTCCGGTGGGTAAAGGTTGGGAACTCGAGTATGAAGTCATCGCTGGGGCCAGCTATGTTCATCGCATCGTCAACCCGCTGCGCGGGGTCGAAATCGTTCGCTACAAGCGGCACGGCCACCGCTTCATCAGCGGTGTGGAACAGACACTGCCGTTTGTTATCGCTCACGATGTCTACCCAGGGCGCGGCCAGCCCAGAGTGTGCAAGACATACACGTACTCCGACCATAACTTCCTTGGGCAGCGCCTCCTTCCAGCCAAGGATAGTGACCTGGATCCGCTCTATCTGGCGCCCAGCAACTACGTCTACACCTCGGACGAGCACTTGCTGGTCAGCGGCAAAGTACATACCCGCATTAAACGCACCTACAACAAATTCCATCTGTTGGTGGCTGAGGTTACGAGCTGTGGCGACGCGCAGATCGCCACTGCCACGGAGTATCACTGTTCCGTTACCAAGCCGTTCAGTGAGCAGGTGGCCCAGTTCCGCATGCCTAAAGTCCATACGGTGACGTACCTCGATCGGCGCACCCAACAGCAGCGTGTGGAAACCACGATCACTGAGTTCGATGGCGAAGGTAACTTGCTCAAGCAGGTGGAGCCCACGGGGGTGACGACTACGACGGAATACTATCCGGCCAGTGGCGGGGATAACTGCCCGGAGGATCCGCTGGGCTTTTCCAGGTTCCCGAAAAAGAGGACGGTGATTGCTGCCGCATCGGAAGGTGCTTCGACAGTCACCTACTACGACTACGCTTTGCATCCGGCGCTGGAGGGTGCCGAACTGGCCTCTGTGTTACCGATCGAGGAGCGTTTTTTCGAAGTGGTGGAGGGTGTAGAGGTGTTGCGTTCGAAAACCGCACGCAGCTATCTGAATACGCCCCAGGATCCACTCAAGCATGGAGCCACAAAAGAGCAAAGTGTCACCCTGAATGATAAAAAAACCGCTATCGAATTTTCCTATGAGCTTGAGGGTGACAGGCTGCGAGTCAGGTCCAGCACGCGCGGATTCGACGGCGTGCTGCAGACCAGTGAGAAGGTGCTGTCGACGCTGACCGGATTACAGGTCTCTGAAGTCGGTGTCGATGGCGAGCACATCGAATATGAATACGATGCAATCGGCCGGGCCGTGGGCAAAACGGTTGCTGCCGGCACCCCCTATGCGGCCGCTACCCGGTGGGCCTATCTGGCCGCCAGCAAACAGCAGCCGGCGACAATGGTGACCACGGATCCGGCTGGCGGCGAGCAAAAAGTCGCCTATGACGGACTGGAGCGGGTGATCACCGTTCAGGAAAAGGACTGCGACCATCCCGACAAGGACGGTCTCATTCAGACACGCACGCTTTATTCTGCCCTGCATGATTCGGTCGGTCACAAGGTGAAAGTGACGCTGACTGATTGGCGTGATGGCAAGCCTTGTCCGGTCAGTACCCGCTACGAATTCGATTCCTGGGGCCAGGTCAGCAAGACGCTGCACGATGATGGGCGTATCGAACACAGCGAAGCGGATCCGGTGCTTCGCCAGCAAACCAATTGGCTCCAGGGCATGGGCAAGACGATCACCCTCGTCAATGATTTCGGTAAACCGCTGAGTGTCGAGAGCTTCAATCTGAAGAACAAGAGTCTGGGCAAAACCGTTTACACCTATGACGGTTATGGGCGCACAGCCAGCCAGACAGACCCTGTCGGCAACACCAGCCGATATGAGTACGACGTTTTTGACCGAATGACCCGCAATGTACTGCCCGACGGCAGTAAGGTCGTGACCGAGTACGCCGAGCATAGTGATGAAGGGCTGGCGATCGACATCAAGGTCGGTGACAAAGTGCTGGGCCAGCAAACGTATGACGGTTTGGGGCGGTTGATCCAGAGTACTGTGGGCGGGCGAAAGTCCGAGGCTGGCTATGAAGCGGGCTTCACTCAGCCACAGTGGTACAAGAGTGCTGATGGCAAAAAAACCGAATTCACTTATTTGCGGGAACTGGGCGGTTTGCTGACTGAGCGCAAGGCAGAGGACCTGGTCACAACCATGACCTATGACCCCGTCAGTGGCAAACCCTTGACCTGTACCGAAAGCGGCAGGAGCCGCAGCTTTGCCTATCACCCTTCCGGGCGCCTGAAATCCGAAACGACGACCTTCGGCGCTGTCACGAAAGCAACGTCCAGTACCTGGTCCCTGCAGGGGCGACCGATCAGCCACGTTGATGTGCTCGGTACCGACAACAGATCCGAATACGATGAGTTCGGCCGCCTTCTATCCGCCTCGCAAGGCTTGCTGACAACCGAGTTCCACTACAACGCCCGGACGGGGATGCTGGAGTGGACGAAAACCGAAGACACCTCGATCAAGCGTCAGATGATCACCCGGTTCGCCTATGACGATATCGGTCGTGAAACCAGGCGTACATTCGAGATTCAGGGTCAGCCTGACCAGACCCTCGAATCGGCTTACACGCTGGCTGGCAAACTGGCGCAGAAAGTGTCCAGACGTGGCACTCAACTCTTACGTGATGAACAGTTCACCTACGACGTGCGCGGGCGCTTGATCCAGTACGACTGTGCTGGCACCCAAAAGCCCCGTGACCCGTATGGCAAGGAAATTATCCAGCAGACGTTCACCTTCGATGCGCTGGACAACATTCTTACCGTGCAGACGAAGTTCCCGCTGGGCGTGAATCTGACCACATTCAGTTATGACAATCCCGATCCGGTACAGCTCAGCGCAGTCAAACATTCCCATGTCGACTATCCACCAGCAGCGACGCTGGAATACGACGCCAACGGCAGGATGATCAAGGACGACCAGGCGCGAACGCTGGCCTATGACGCGTTCGGACGTCTTGAGCAATTGTCCGACGCGGGGGGATCAGTGTTCCGTGGCTACCATTACGACGGTTTCGACGATCTGGTTGAACTGTCGCAACCCGATAAGGCGACTGTGCAGCGTTACTACCACGCAGGCCGGGTCGCCAATGAGGTCAGTGGTGAAAATTCATCCAGTGTCGTGCGTCACGGTGGCGCGCTTGTGGGACAGCGGCAACTCGGTCTGAACGGCAGCGCGCAGCTGTTTGGCACCGATCAGCAGCAAAGCGTGCTGGCAACACTGGGTAAGGAGCACCTCACCGATTGCGCCTACAGTCCTTATGGGCACCGTCCTGCCGACGGCGGATTGTTCAGCCTGGCGGGGTTCAACGGCGAACAGCTGGATCCGGTTACCGGGCTGTATCTGCTCGGCAACGGTTACCGGGCCTATAGCCCGACACTGATGCGTTTTCTTTGCCCCGATAGCATGAGTCCGTTCGGTGCGGGCGGATTGAATGCCTACAGTTATTGCCTGGGGGACCCGGTCAATCGGGTTGACCCTACCGGGCATGTCTCCTGGCAATCGATCCTGGGCATCGGTCTCAGTATTCTAGGGATTGTTGCCAGCGTGGTGACGATGGGCGCGGCGACGCCATGGGCAGTGACGGCACTGGGGCTGGCGGTTGCTTCAGGCCTGGCGGGTATTGCCAGCGAGGTGGTCAATGAACTCGCACCGGGTTCTCAAGCGGGCGAGATATTGGGCTGGATCAGTTTTGGTCTCGGGCTGGCTTCGGTGGGGGCAGGGCTGGCAGCTGGTGCCAAAGCGGGCATCAATGCTGGCAGGAAACTGGCTGGCGCCTTCAAGCAAGGCCTGAGTAGTAAAGGCTCCAAAGCAGCGGGTCGAGAGATGGCCCGAGGTATGATCAAGGGCAAGGGAAACAAGGCGGCGGCCAAGGCTAAGGCGAAGGCCAGCGCGGCCGTTCAGGAAGAGGCCGAAAAACCATGGTCACTCGTCAGGGTCAATCCCAAAAATAACATGCTTGAGAAAAGGGGGCTTACGGGCTTGCTTGAAAAGGCCGAAACCTTCATGCAGCACATTGAGGCGGGTAACTCCCCAACGTCTTCTGCAGCGCTGATTCATGCCGAATACACGCCAATGTATGGTCCATCCGGCTCAGCATCTAAGTCGATGCATCTCTATCTGTCGCAAGGAGACCGAATATATATGACCGAAAACGCCAAGGAGAGGATCGCGGTCATCAACCAGCTGGGTGGTCATTTAAAGGAAAAAAAGAAAGGGTAAGCCTGGAACACGCAGCGAAACGATACAAAGCGAAAGCAGGAACACTCAAGGTCCGGCTACGACTTGAACATCGCGCTCGCCGGTTTCGCAAGCTCGCGGCGGGCGTGCCGTTCCAGTGCCCACTCGACATGTTCCCTGACCAACTCTGACGGATAATCCCGTCGCGCCTTCAATGCTTCCAGCACCGGAATCGTTGAAGGCGCATTACCCAGTCCCACCGCCAGATTGCGTAACCAGCGCTCGTACCCGGCACGCCGCAATGGCGAACCTTCGGTGCTGCTTAGAAACTTCTCTTCATCCCACAAAAACAACTCGGCCAACTGTGCGTTATCCAGATTGTGCCGTGGCTTGAAATCGTTTTCCCCAGTCGGCCGGGCAAAACGGTTCCACGGGCAGACGATCTGGCAATCGTCGCAGCCAAACACGCGATTGCCAATCAACGGCCGCAACTCTTCGGGAATCGCGGTTTTCAGCTCGATGGTCAGATAGGAAATGCAGCGCCGCGCGTCCAGCACATAGGGGCCGACGAAGGCGTTGGTCGGGCAGATATCCAGGCACGCGGTGCAACGCCCGCAATGTTCGCTGCTGTGCGGTTCGTCCACCGGTAGCGGCAGGTCGACGAACAGTTCGCTCAAGAAAAAATAACTCCCGGCCTTGCGGTTCAACACCAAGGTATTTTTACCGATCCAGCCCAGTCCAGCCTGTTCGGCGATGGCTTTTTCCAGCACTGGCGCACTGTCGACAAAGGCACGAAAACCGAACGGGCCGATCTCTGCCTGGATCCTGTCGGCCAATTGTTGAACACGTTTACGGATCAATTTGTGGTAATCGCGGCCCAAGGCATAACGCGACACGTAAGCCTTTTCCGGTTCAGCCAGGCGTTTGGCCATTTCGGTATCGCCCGGCAAGTAGTCCATGCGCAGGGAAACCACGCGCAACGTGCCCGGCACCAGCTCGTCGGGGTGCGAGCGTTTGCTGCCATGGGCGCCCATGTAGTCCATTTCGCCGTGATAGCCGGCGTCGAGCCAGCGTTGCAGATGCTGCTCGTGCTCGGCCAGGTCCAGACCGCTGATGCCGACTTGCTGGAAGCCCAGCTCGCGGCCCCAATCCTTGATCGATTGGGCGAGGGCGGGCAGGTCTGTGGTGATGGCGGACATGAGGCGAGAGAAACCGGAGCTGAGGTGCGTATAATTCTGCCAGACATCGGAGCCCGAAGACGCATGCCGCAGACGAAAGATGAATTACCCGACGCGCTGTACCGCGCCGCGCAGGTGCGAGAACTCGACGCGCGGCTGATCGCCGCCGGCACGCCGGGCTTCGAATTGATGCAGCGCGCCGCCCGCGCGACATGGCGCGCACTGGTGCGCAAGTGGCCGGCAGCGAACGAACTGACGGTGCTCGCCGGGCACGGCAACAACGCCGGCGACGGTTATTTGGTGGCCGGGTTGGCGCTGCGGGCCGGTTGGACGGTGCGCGTTCTCGCCGTCGGCGATCCGCAGCGTTTGCAGGGCGATGCCGCACTGGCCCATGCCGAATCGGTGGCTGCTGGTGTTGTGGTGCAAGGCTGGCAGGCACAAAGCGAGCTGCGCGGTGTCGTCCTCGATGCGTTGCTCGGCACTGGCCTGAGCGGCGAAGTGCGTGAGCCCTATGCATCGGCGATCAGGGCGATCAACGCCTGCGGCTTGCCGGTAGCGGCGGTCGATATCCCGTCCGGGCTATGTGCCGATACCGGGCGTGAACTGGGCGTCGCGGTCCGCGCCGATCTAACGGTGACCTTCATTGCTATGAAGGTCGGGCTGTTGACCGGTGATGCTGCGGATCATATCGGTGAGCTGGTCTTCAGCGACCTGCAAGCCACCGACGAAATTTTCAGTGACATTCCTGTCTGCGCTCAGCGACTGAGCGCCGCTAATCTTCCAGCACTTGCGCCGCGTGCGCCGACCTCGCACAAGGGCCGCTTTGGCCACGTGTTGCTGATCGGCGGCGATCACGGTTTCGGCGGGGCGATTCTGCTCAGCACGGAAATGGCCTTGCGCGGCGGCGCGGGCATGGTTTCGCTGGCAACTCGCCCAGAGCATGTGCCGGCGGCGCTGACTCGGGTGCCGGAGGCGATGGCGCTCGGCACCTCGTCAGCCAATCAACTGATGGGTCTGCTGGAAAAGGTTTCGGTATTGGTGGTCGGGCCGGGACTCGGTCAGGCCAGTTGGGGCCGTGCCCTGTTGTCGGCGGCCGCCAATGCTGCGTTGCCGCAAGTGTGGGACGCCGACGCGTTGAACCTGCTGGCCAGCGATTTTGTCCAGTTGCCCAAGGATTGCGTGATCACCCCGCATCCGGGTGAGGCGGCGCGCTTGCTTGGCATCAGTACCGCCGAAGTGCAGGCCGATCGCCCGGCCGCTGCTCTGGCGTTGAGCAAAAAGTATTCAGCGGTAGTGGTTCTGAAAGGTGCCGGCAGTCTGATCGCCCATCCAGATGGGCGTCTGGCCCTCTGTCATCAGGGCCATCCGGCGATGGCCACAGGCGGGTTGGGTGATGTGCTGGCCGGTCTGACCGGCGCATTGCTGGCCCAAGGCATGGACGCGTTCGATGCGGCATGCCTGGCTGTCTGGCTGCACGCCAACGCGGGTATGCAACAAGGCAAATTCGGCCGTGGGCTGGCGGCCAGTGATCTGATTCCAGCCATTCGTCAGTTGTTGGAGGAGCAAGCACCGTGTCTGAAGTAACCCTGTACCTGGCCGATGAACAGGCGATGAGCGACTTTGGCGCACGGATCGCCCGCGTCACCCAGGGCCATGGCCTGATTTTTCTCGAAGGCAATCTGGGTATGGGCAAAACCACCCTGTCGCGGGGCATCATTCGCGGTTTGGGGCATGTTGGTGCGGTAAAAAGTCCGACCTTCACATTGGTCGAGCCCTACGAGATCGGTGACATTCGTGCCTTCCACTTCGACCTGTATCGCCTGGTCGATCCCGAGGAGCTGGAGTTTCTCGGCATCCGCGACTACTTCGAAGACGATGCTCTGTGCCTGATCGAATGGCCCGATAAAGGTGCAGGCTTTTTGCCAAAGCCTGACCTGACCATTACCATTAGCCCGCAAGACAGCGGGCGTTCGCTGAAAATTTTAGCCCAGGGCTCGCGTGGCGAGGCCTGGTGTGCCGCTTTGGCATTGGAATCCAATTAAATGATGGGGTTTGGTATGCGCTTTCGCGCGTTGGTGGCTGCCGCTGGACTGATGTTGATGGCAGTAACCGTCAACGCTGTGGCCGATTCAAAGGTCAACAGCGTGCGCCTGTGGCGGGCGCCGGACAACACGCGACTGGTCTTTGACCTCAGCGGCCCGGTGCAGCACAGCGTTTTCACCCTGACCGCGCCGGACCGGCTAGTGATCGACATAAACGGCGCCACCCTCGGCGCGCCGTTGAACGTGCAGACCGCGAACACGCCGATCACCGCGATGCGCTCGGCCCAGCGCACGCCGACCGACCTGCGGGTGGTCATCGACCTGAAAAAAGCTGTCACCCCGAAAAGCTTCTCGCTGGCGCCGAACGCGCAATACGGCAACCGTCTGGTGGTCGATCTGTTCGACAACCCGGCCGATGCCGCGCCGCCGCCGGCCCCGACGCCATCGGTGGCGACCGTGCCGGCAGTGCCCGTGACCCCGACCGAACCGGCGATCAAGCTGCCGCCAGCCCCGGCCGGCAAACGCGACATTATCGTGGTAATCGACGCCGGCCACGGTGGCGAAGACCCGGGCGCGTCCGGCTCGCGCGGCCAGCGTGAAAAAGACGTGGTACTGCAGATCGCTCGCGAGCTGCAGCGTCAGGTCAACGGCATGAAAGGCTTCCGCGCCGAGCTGACCCGTACCGGCGACTACTTCATTCCATTGCGCGGGCGTACCGAAATCGCCCGCAAGAAGGGCGCCGACCTGTTCGTCTCGATCCACGCCGACGCCGCGCCGTCCGCAGCCGCGTTCGGTGCGTCGGTGTTCGCCCTCTCTGATCGTGGCGCTACGTCCGAGACCGCCCGTTGGCTGGCCGACAGTGAAAACCGTTCCGACCTGATCGGCGGTGCCGGCAACGTCAGCCTCGACGACAAGGATCGTATGCTGGCGGGTGTGTTGCTCGATCTATCGATGACCGCGTCGCTGACTTCCAGCCTCAACGTCGGGCAAAAGGTGTTGACCAACATCGGTCGCGTTACGCCGCTGCACAAACAGCGTGTGGAGCAAGCCGGGTTCATGGTGCTGAAGTCGCCGGACATTCCGTCGATCCTGGTCGAAACCGGCTTCATCTCCAACGCCAACGAAGCGAACAAACTGTCCGCATCGAGCCACCAGCAAGCGCTGGCCCGTTCGATCAGCAGCGGCGTGCGCCAGTTCTTCCAGCAGAATCCGCCACCGGGCACCTACATCGCCTGGCTGCGTGATTCCGGCAAGATTGCCCAAGGCCCGCGCGACCACCGTGTCGGCCCGGGGGAAACCCTGGCGATGATCGGCGTGCGCTATCAGGTTTCGCCGGCCACCTTGCGCGCCGCCAACAATCTGAAAAGCGATGAGCTGAAAGTCGGTCAGCACCTGACCATTCCTGGCACCGAACTGGCGTCGAAAGAATGAACCAGGTATTGAACACCGCGCGCATCGAGCTGCTCAGCCCCCGGCTGGCGAACCAGATTGCCGCCGGTGAGGTGGTTGAGCGCCCGGCTTCGGTGATCAAGGAGTTGCTGGAAAACAGCCTCGACTCCGGCGCCAAGCGTATCGACGTCGATGTCGAGCAGGGCGGCGTCAAGTTGCTGCGCGTGCGCGATGACGGCAGCGGTATTTCCGCCGATGACCTGCCGCTCGCCCTGGCCCGTCACGCCACCAGCAAAATTCGCAACCTCGAAGACCTTGAGCAGGTGATGAGTCTCGGTTTCCGTGGCGAGGCGCTGGCGTCGATCAGCTCCGTGGCGCGTCTGACCCTGACCTCGCGCACCCGCGATGCCGACCAGGCCTGGCAGGTCGAGACTGAAGGCCGGGACATGGCGCCGCGCGTGCAGCCGGCGGCGCATCCGGTCGGCACTTCGGTGGAAGTCCGCGACCTGTTCTTCAACACCCCGGCCCGGCGCAAATTCCTCAAGACCGAAAAAACCGAGTTCGATCACCTGCAAGAAGTGATCAAGCGTCTGGCGCTGGCGCGCTTCGACGTGGCTTTTCATCTGCGCCACAACGGCAAAACCATCCTCAGCCTGCACGAGGCCCACGATGATGCGGCCCGCGCACGGCGTGTGGCGGCGATCTGCGGTTCGGGTTTCCTTGAACAGGCGCTGCCGATCGAGATCGAACGCAATGGCTTGCACCTGTGGGGCTGGGTCGGTTTGCCGACCTTCAACCGTAGCCAGGCTGACTTGCAGTATTTCTTTGTGAACGGGCGGGCGGTGCGCGACAAACTGGTGGCCCACGCGGTACGCCAAGCTTATCGCGACGTACTGTTCAACGGTCGGCATCCGACCTTCGCGTTGTTTTTCGAGGTCGATCCGGCAGCAGTAGACGTCAACGTGCACCCGACCAAGCACGAAGTACGCTTCCGTGACGGGCGCATGGTCCACGACTTCCTGTATGGCACGCTGCACCGTGCGCTGGGCGATGTGCGTCCGGAAGATCAACTGGCCGGCTCGGTCACCACGGCGATCGTTCGGCCGAGCGGGATCGAGGCGGGCGAATTCGGCCCACAAGGCGAGATGCGTCTGGCCGCCAATGCGCTGCTGGAGCAGCCGCAGGCGCAGCCGGCGTTCAATACATCATCCGGGGCCAGCGCTGGCGGCGCTTATCAGTATCAATACACGCCGCGTCCGCAATCGGCGCTGCCCGCTGCCGAGGCTCAAGCCGCTTACAAAGAGTTTTTCGCGCCGCTGCCTGAAGCCAATGCCAGCGCACTGCCGACCGGTCAGGAAGATATCCCGCCGCTCGGCTATGCACTGGCGCAGCTCAAGGGCATCTATATTTTGTCCGAGAACGCCCATGGTCTGGTGCTGGTGGACATGCATGCCGCCCACGAGCGGATCATGTACGAGCGCCTGAAAATCGCCATGGCCAGCGAAGGTCTCAGTGGCCAGCCGTTGCTGGTGCCGGAGTCGCTGGCCGTGAGTCAGCGCGAGGCCGATTGCGCTGAAGAACACGCCGCGTGGTTCCAGCGCCTTGGTTTTGAATTGCAGCGCCTGGGTCCGGAAACCCTGGCGATCCGGCAGATTCCCGCATTGCTCAAGCAGGCCGAAGCCAATCGACTGGTCGGCGACGTGCTTTCGGATTTGATGGAGTACGGCACCAGCGACCGTATCCAGGCGCACCTCAACGAACTGCTCGGCACCATGGCCTGCCACGGCGCGATCCGCGCCAACCGGCGTCTGGCCCTGCCGGAAATGAACGGCCTGCTGCGCGATATGGAAAACACCGAGCGCAGCGGTCAATGCAACCATGGCCGACCGACCTGGACCCAATTGGGCCTGGACGATCTGGACAAACTGTTCCTGCGCGGTCGTTGATGAGCCAGCTTCCTCCAGCGATTTTCCTGATGGGCCCGACCGCTGCGGGCAAGACCGATCTGGCCATCGAGCTGACCAAAGTGCTGCCGTGCGAGTTGATCAGTGTCGATTCGGCGCTGGTCTACCGCGGCATGGACATCGGCACGGCCAAACCTTCGAAAGAGTTGTTGGCCGAATACCCGCACCGGCTGATCGACATCCTCGACCCCGCTGAAGCGTATTCAGCCGCCGATTTCCGTCGCGACGCGTTGCAGGCCATGGCCGAAATCACTGGGCGAGGAAAGATCCCGCTGCTGGTCGGCGGCACCATGCTCTATTACAAGGCTTTGATCGAAGGTCTGGCAGACATGCCGGCGGCCGATCCTGAGGTCCGTGCGCAGATCGAGGAAGAAGCTGCACGCCTCGGCTGGCAAGCCCTGCACGATCAACTGGCGCAAATCGATCCGGTGTCGGCGGCGCGCATTCATCCCAATGATCCGCAGCGCTTGAGTCGGGCGCTGGAAGTGTATCGAGTCAGCGGGCAGAGCATGACCGCCCTGCGCGAGCAACAATCTGCGCAAAGTACTGAAGCAGCCGCTTCGGGACGCCAACAATTGCCCTATACTGTCGCGAACCTGGCCATTGCTCCGGCGAATCGTCAGGTTCTGCACCAGCGAATTGAACAAAGATTCACAAATATGTTGGAACAGGGATTCATCGACGAGGTCGTAGCCCTGCGTAAAAGAAGTGACCTGCATTCCGGGTTGCCGTCTATACGTGCGGTAGGCTACCGCCAAGTCTGGGATTACCTGGACGGCAAGCTGACATTGGCCCAGATGCAGGAGCGGGGCATCATCGCCACGCGCCAATTGGCCAAACGCCAGTTTACCTGGCTGCGCAGCTGGGACGATTTGCATTGGCTGGACAGTCTTGATTGCGACAATCTGCCACGCGCCTTGAAATACCTTGGGACCATCTCCATATTGAGCTGAGTCCTTGCAATTGCCGTCTATCCTTGGGGGTGTGACGGCCGAAGCCATCTGAATTTACCTGTTTTTATTATTGAATCCTTAAAGGAGTGCGGCACATGTCAAAAGGGCATTCGCTACAAGACCCTTACCTGAACACTTTACGTAAAGAGAAAGTCGGGGTTTCCATCTACCTGGTCAACGGTATCAAGCTGCAAGGGACGATCGAGTCATTCGACCAGTTCGTGATCCTGCTGAAAAACACCGTAAGCCAGATGGTCTACAAACACGCTATCTCGACCGTCGTGCCGGTTCGTCCAATTCGTCTGCCTAGCGCAACCGAAAACGAACAGGGCGATGCCGATGCAGCGCCGGGTAACGCCTGATAGGAGTCTCCTTTGTTCTTTGAGCGCCACGGTGGTGGTGAACGAGTCATCCTCGTTCACTTGGATGGACAGGACCCTGAGGCGCGCGAAGATCCGCAGGAGTTTCAGGAGTTGGCAAATTCGGCTGGCGCCGAGACCGTCGCGTTTTTCAACGTGCCGCGTCATCGGCCAACCGCCAAATATCTGATCGGCAGCGGCAAGGTCGAGGAACTGCGCGACCTGGTCAAGGCTGAAGAAGCCGATCTGGTGATTTTCAATCACATCCTCACGCCCAGTCAGGAACGCAACCTCGAACGTGTTTTCGAGTGTCGCGTGATCGACCGTACCGGGCTGATTCTCGATATTTTCGCCCAACGCGCACGCACCCATGAGGGCAAGCTGCAGGTCGAACTGGCCCAGCTTGACCACATGAGCACGCGGCTGGTTCGCGGCTGGACTCACCTTGAACGTCAGGGTGGCGGTATCGGTATGCGCGGCCCGGGTGAAACCCAGCTGGAAACCGACCGCCGTCTGCTGCGGGTTCGCCTGCGTCAGATCAAGGGGCGGCTGGAGAAGGTGCGCAGTCAGCGCGAGCAGTCACGCCGTGGCCGATCCCGTGCGGACATTCCTACCGTTTCGCTGGTGGGCTACACCAACGCCGGCAAATCGACACTCTTCAACAACGTGACGAAGTCCGAGGTGTACGCGGCCGATCAACTGTTCGCCACGCTCGACCCGACCCTGCGCCGGCTGGAGCTTGACGACCTCGGTCCGATCGTCCTCGCCGACACCGTGGGTTTCATTCGTCACCTGCCACACAAGCTGGTCGAGGCATTTCGGTCTACGCTCGAAGAGTCGAGCAATTCCGACCTGCTGCTGCACGTGATCGATGCGGCCGAACCGGATCGCATGTTGCAGATCGAGCAGGTGATGGTGGTGCTGGGCGAGATTGGTGCCCAGGACTTGCCGATCCTCGAGGTCTATAACAAACTCGATTTGCTTGAAGGCGTCGAGCCTCAGATCCAGCGCGATGCCGATGGCAAGCCGCAACGGGTCTGGCTCTCGGCGAGGGATGGCAGCGGTCTGGAACTGCTTGAACAGGCCATCGCCGAGTTGCTCGGCAGTGATCTGTTCGTCGGTACCTTGCGCTTGCCGCAACGCTTCGCTCGGCTGCGTGCGCAGTTCTTCGAACTCGGGGCGGTGCAGAAAGAAGAATACGATGATGAAGGTGTCAGCCTGCTGGCCGTTCGTTTGCCCCGGATCGAGCTGAATCGATTGGTAAGCCGCGAAGGATTGCAGCCGATGGAATTCATCGAGCAACACACTTTGCAATAAAAGCCTGACAAAGCGGTTGTGCCGCAACGGCAGGCATTCTGTAGCATTGGTCGGCGCGCCGTGGGTGCGTCTTTGCTTTATCAGATGGAGAGCGCTATGGCTTGGAATGAGCCGGGTGGCAACTCGAATAATCAGGATCCCTGGGGTGGCAAGCGCCGCAATAACGGCGACCGCAAGGGACCACCGGATCTCGACGAGGCCTTCCGAAAGCTGCAGGAAAGCCTGAACGGGTTGTTCGGTGGTGGTAAGAAACGCGGTGATGACGGCGGCGGATCGGGGCGCAGCAGTGGCGGCTTCGGCGGTCTGCTCGGCATCGGCCTGGTCGTGCTGGCGGCTGTCTGGCTGTACAGCGCGGTCTACGTGGTGGACGAGCAGGAGCAAGCCGTGGTGCTGCGCTTCGGCAAGTACTACGAGACTGTCGGCCCGGGCCTGAACATCTACTTCCCGCCGATCGACAAGAAGTACATGGAGAACGTGACGCGTGAGCGTGCGTACACCAAGCAGGGCCAGATGCTGACTGAAGACGAGAACATCGTCGAAGTGCCGCTGACCGTGCAGTACAAGATCAGCAACCTGCAGGACTTCGTGCTGAACGTCGATCAGCCGGAAATCAGTCTGCAGCACGCGACCGAAAGTGCACTGCGTCACGTGGTCGGGTCCACCGCCATGGACCAGGTGCTGACCGAAGGTCGTGAATTGATGGCCAGCGAGATCAAGGAGCGTCTGCAACGTTTCCTCGATACCTATCGCACCGGTATCACCGTCACCCAGGTCAACGTACAGAGCGCAGCGGCACCGCGTGAAGTGCAGGAAGCCTTCGATGACGTGATCCGCGCCCGTGAAGACGAGCAGCGTTCGCGCAACCAGGCTGAAACCTACGCCAACGGCGTGGTGCCGGAAGCCCGTGGTCAGGCCCAGCGCATCATCGAAGATGCCAACGGTTATCGCGACGAGACCATCTCGCGCGCCAAGGGTGAGGCCGATCGCTTCACCAAACTGGTCGCCGAGTATCGCAAGGCACCTGAAGTCACCCGCGAGCGTCTGTACCTGGACACCATGCAGGAAGTCTTCAGCAACACCAGCAAGGTCCTCGTGACCGGCAACAAGAACGGCCAGAGCAATCTGCTCTACCTGCCGTTGGACAAGATGATCCAGAACAGTTCGGGTAATGCACCGGTGACCGGTTCGGCCGCCAGCAATAACACGGACGTCACGCCGCATGTCACTGACGTGCCGCAGACGCGTACAAGGGAGACCCGCTGATGAGCAATAAATCGCTGATCGCCCTGATCGTTGGCGTCGTTGTGGTACTGGTGGGCTGGAATTGCTTCTACATCGTCGCTCAGACCGAGCGCGCGGTGCTGCTGCAATTCGGTCGTGTGGTTCAGGCCGATGTCCAGCCGGGTCTGCATGTGAAAGTGCCTTACGTCAACCAGGTGCGCAAATTCGATGCGCGTCTGCTGACGCTGGATGCACCGACGCAGCGCTTCCTGACTCTGGAAAAGAAAGCCGTGATGGTCGATGCCTACGCCAAGTGGCGGGTGAAAGATGCCGAGCGCTTCTATACCGCGACTTCGGGTCTGAAGCAGATCGCCGACGAGCGTTTGTCCCGTCGTCTCGAATCGGGCCTGCGTGACCAGTTCGGCAAGCGCACCCTGCACGAAGTGGTGTCGGGTGAACGTGATGCGCTGATGGCTGACATCACTGCGTCGCTGAACAAGATGGCGGAAAAAGAGCTGGGTATCGAAGTGGTCGATGTCCGGGTCAAGGCCATCGATCTGCCGAAGGAAGTGAACCGCAGCGTGTTCGAGCGTATGAGCACCGAGCGGGAGCGTGAAGCTCGCGAGCACCGCGCCAAGGGTAACGAGCTGGCCGAAGGCATCCGTGCCGACGCCGATCGTCAACGCCGCGTGCTGCTGGCCGAAGCCTATCGTGAATCCGAAGAGGTTCGCGGTGACGGTGACGCCCAGGCTGCTGCGATCTACTCCAAGGCCTACGGCCAGGACCAGGAGTTCTACGGTTTCTACCGTAGCCTGCGTGCCTACCGTGAAAGCTTCGCGAACAAATCCGACGTCCTGGTCCTCGACCCAAGCAGCGACTTCTTCCGTTATCTGGAAAAAGCCAAACCTTGATACGACGTTGACCTGAATCAGTCCGCCCGGCGGCTAAAACCTCGGGCGGGGTGATCCTTTCGGAAAACGTGTGTATGATGCGGCAGCCGGGAAATTCCCGGCTTTTTTGCGTCTGCACGTTTGATTGCTGTTTTTGTTGCAGGCATCGGGTTTGAATAGCCCGAGCGTTTTTCGAGGAAAGTGATGGGCGAAGCCGCCAGCCGGCCTTTCGCTGCGTCGTTCATGCGCGTGCGTTTTGAACGCTCCGGTCATTTTCTGCTTCACTCAAGGCTCGCCTAGTGCTGGCCGCCCGGATCAAAGGGGAATGGCGTAATGGCAACGGTAGACCGCTGGCTGCTGCCAGATGGCATCGAAGAAGTACTGCCACCGGAGGCGGCGCGCATTGAAGTTGCGCGTCGTCAGGTGTTGGATCTGTTCCAGAGCTGGGGTTACGAGTTCGTCGTGACTCCCCATATCGAGTACCTGGAATCCCTGCTGACCGGCGCGGGCCAGGACCTGGATCTGCGTACCTTCAAGGTCATCGACCCGCAATCGGGCCGGCAGATGGGTTTCCGCGCCGACATCACGCCGCAAGTGGCGCGCATCGATGCGCATACCCTGCGTCGCGAAGGCCCTAGCCGTCTGTGCTACGCCGGCAGCGTCCTGCATGCCCAGCCGCGTGCATTGTCGTCCTCGCGCAGCCCGATCCAGCTGGGCGCCGAGCTGTACGGCGACGCCAGCCCGAGCAGTGATGTCGAAGTCATCAGCCTGATGCTGGCCATGCTGCAACTGGCCGATGTGCCGGACGTGCACATGGACCTCGGCCATGTCGGCATCTACCGTGGTCTGGCGCGTGCCGCTGGTCTTTCCGGTGAAGTCGAGCAGCAGTTGTTCGATGCCCTGCAGCGCAAGGCCATCGATGAAGTGATTACCCTGACCGAAGGTCTCCCAGCCGATCTGTCGGGGATGCTGCGCGCACTGGTTGATCTGTGTGGCGGCCGGGAAGTGTTGAGCGCTGCCCGCGAGCGTCTGGCCAACGCGCCGGCGCCGGTGCTGGCGGCGCTGGAAGATCTGCTGGCGATCGCCGAGCGTCTTTCCGTGCGCTTCCCGCAGCTGCCGCTGTATTTCGACCTCGGCGAGTTGCGCGGCTACCACTACCACACCGGTGTGGTGTTCGCGGTGTTCGTGCCGGGCGTTGGCCAGTCCATCGCTCAGGGCGGTCGATACGATGACATCGGCGCCGATTTCGGTCGCGCCCGTCCGGCGACTGGTTTCTCTACCGATTTGAAAACCCTGGTGACCCTGGGGCGTGCTGAGATCGAGCTACCGTCTGGCGGTATCTGGATGCCTGACAGTACGGATGCGGCACTCTGGCAGCAGGTTTGCCAGTTGCGCAGTGAGGGTCAGCGTGTCGTTCAGGCCTTGCCTGGACAACCTTTGGCCGCCGCCCGTGATGCGGACTGCGACCGGCAATTGATTCAGCAGAACGGGCTTTGGCAAGTATCGCCACTGGCTTCTTGAGTTTTCCTGCCGGCCATCGCCGGCACCAAGTTTGCGCGAATGAGGACAAGTGTTATGGGTAAGAATGTCGTAGTCCTGGGCACCCAGTGGGGTGATGAGGGCAAAGGCAAGATCGTTGATCTGCTGACCGAACATGCTGCCGCCGTAGTGCGCTACCAGGGTGGCCACAACGCGGGTCACACGCTGGTGATCGACGGCGAGAAAACCGTCTTGCACCTGATTCCGTCGGGCGTGCTGCGCGAAGGCGTGCAATGCCTGATCGGCAACGGCGTGGTGGTTGCACCTGACGCCCTGCTGCGCGAGATCACCAAGCTGGAAGAGAAAGGCGTACCGGTGCGCGAGCGCCTGCGTATCAGCCCGTCCTGCCCGCTGATCCTGTCCTTCCACGTCGCGCTGGACCAGGCCCGTGAAAAGGCCCGTGGCGAGCTGAAGATCGGTACCACCGGTCGCGGCATCGGCCCGGCTTACGAAGACAAGGTTGCCCGTCGTGGCCTGCGTGTCGGCGATCTGCTGAACATGCCGCGCTTCGAAGACAAGCTGCGTGAACTGGTGGATTACCACAACTTCATGCTGGTCGGTTACTACAAAGAGCCAGCCATCGAATTCGAAAAGACCCTGGCCGAGTGCAAGGAATACGCTGAGCTGCTCAAGCCGCTGATGCTCGACGTGACCGCCGAGCTGCACGACCTGCGTCGTGCCGGCAAGGACATCATGTTCGAAGGCGCGCAAGGTTCGTTGCTCGACATCGACCACGGCACCTACCCGTACGTGACCAGCTCCAACACCACCGCGGGTGGCGTGGCGACCGGTTCGGGCGTTGGTCCGATGTTCCTCGACTACATCCTGGGCATCACCAAGGCCTACACCACTCGCGTCGGTTCCGGCCCGTTCCCGACCGAGCTGTTCGACGAAGTCGGTGCGCACCTGGCCAAGCAAGGTCACGAGTTCGGCGCTACCACTGGCCGCGCCCGTCGTTGCGGCTGGTTTGACGCCGTCATCCTGCGTCGCGCTATCGACGTGAACAGCATTTCGGGCATCTGCCTGACCAAGCTGGACGTACTCGACGGTCTGGAAACCATCAACATCTGCGTCGGCTACAAAGACGCGCAGGGCAATGCCGTTGCGCCGACCGATGCTGACAGCTACGTCGGCCTGCAGCCGGTGTACGAAGAAGTGCCGGGCTGGAGCGAATCGACCGTGGGCGCCAAGACCCTGGAAGAGCTGCCGGCCAATGCTCGTGCTTACATCAAACGCGTTGAAGAGTTGATCGGCGCGCCGATCGACATTATTTCGACGGGGCCGGACCGCAACGAAACCATCGTTCTGCGTCATCCGTTCGCTTGATAAGTTGTTGATGTAAAAAACAAAGGCCCCTTAATCGGGGCCTTTGTCGTTTATGCCTGTTGGACGGCATGACCTTTGCTGTGAATCTGTCTACAAGAGTGCCATCAAATTAATGGCGTCAGAAGTAGAGGGATTTAAAGTGTCAGCCGTTCTCTCACTGTTACAAAGCCGTTTGTTGCGGCCGGTGTTCGTTACCCTTGGTATCGCCCTTTTGGTGCAGGTGTTGGTGGCGGTTGCCCTGACGCGGAGCACGGTCACGGCGCTCGAAGCTGATCTGGCCGTGCGCCTGGGTGCCGACAGCCAGAAGCTCTCCGGTGAGCTGGAGCAGGCCGGGCGTGAAGTCACTTCAAGTCTTGATGCGTTATCGGCCAGCACTCGTCAGCGCCTCACGGCTGGCCTGTCCGCACGCCTCAAAGAAGAGCAGGCGCAACTGCGGGCGACGCTGGAGAAGGATCTGAAGGATTCGGCCAACGACATGGCGCAGTTGCTTGCATCCGTAGCGCCGCGTGCGATGTGGGACAGCGACGTGCCGACGCTGTCGGAGTTTGCCCGCCGCGCCCAGCGCAATCCCAACGTGCTGTTCGTGGTGTATGACGACGCCACCGGCCAGCATCTGACCCGTTATCTCAACCGTGAAAATCCGATCAACAAGGCCTTGCTGGAAAAAGGTCAGGGCGAGCGCGCGCTGGATAAAGTACTGGATGCGGCGAAGAACGATCCCTCAGTCTATTACCTCGAAGCCTCGATCAATCCCAATGGCGTGGAGATCGGCAAAGTGCTGATGGGTGTGTCCACGGCCTCGGTGGAAACCGATCTGGCCGAGCTCGACAAGCGCTTCCTCGCGCTGATTGCCAGCAGCGATCAACTGGTCGGCGACAGCCTCAAAGGCGCAGCGGCGGACAGCGCCAAGGCAATGCAGGCGCGTCTGCAATCGGCGCAGGGCACCGCTGGCGAAATGAAAGCCAACACCGCGCAAACCGTTCAAGAGGCGGCCGCAACGTTGCGCTGGCGCATCGGTGTCGGTCTGGCGCTGGTCGGTTGCGGCGTGCTGCTGTTGCTGGCCGTGGTGCTCGGTCATCGCGTGGTCAATCGCCTGAAAATGCTCAATGCGGCAATGGACGATCTGGCGGCGGGCGAGGGCGACCTGACCAAGCGTGTGCAGATCAACAGCAAGGATGAAATCGGCGACATGGCCTCGGCGGTCAATCGCTTCGTCGACAAGCTGCAGCCGATCGTACGCGAGGCGGGTGATGTCGCTCAGCGCACTGGCGTGGAAATCGGCGCGATGACTTTGCGCAACGCTGGCGCCGATGCGGCTGCCGGAATGCAGCGCGATGAAGTGGCGGAAAGCCTGCGCGCGCTGTCGCAAATGGCAGACGAGGCGCAGTCGGAAAGTCAGGCGATGCAGGCGGCGCTGAAGCAGGTTGTCGATATTCGTCAGGCCACCGATGAGAACACTCGTACTTCCGCCAAGGTCGGCAGCCTGATCGAAGCGCTGGCCGGGCAGGTCGATACCGGGGCGAAGGTCATCGAGCGACTGGCGCAGCAGAGCGAGCAGATTGAGGTGGTGCTGACGGTGATTCACGGCATCGCCGAACAGACCAACCTGCTGGCATTGAACGCTGCGATCGAGGCGGCGCGGGCCGGTGAGACCGGGCGTGGGTTTGCCGTGGTGGCGGATGAAGTGCGTGCACTGGCGAGCAAAACGCAGAGCTCGACGGGCGATATTCAAGCGCACATCGTCGCTTTGCAGCAGGGCGCACGTGAGGCGGTTGAGGCGATTGGTCAGGCCGGACGGCAGGCCAGCGAAGGTTTGCTGGTCTTGCGCGACAGTGCGCGGTTGCAGCAGTCGGTGCAGGCTTCGGTTGAGCAGGTGCACGCGGCGATCGGTCTGGCGACTCAAGCAGCAGCGCATCAGGCGCAGGGTGCACAGGCAGTGCGTGGGCGCGTCGAAACGATTCATGCGCAGGCCGAGAAAGCGGCGCAGGCAGTGGTGGAAACCACGGCCAGTGGCAAGGTGCTGGATGGTCTGGCTGCGCAATTGAAAGCCAGCCTGGGGCAGTTCCGCGCTTAGTGTTATCCGGGCTGGCCTCTTCGCGAGCAGGCTCGCTCCCACAGGGAAACTCAACCCATTGTGAGAGCGAGCCTGCTCGCGAATACGGTATCAGCGGCTCAGATACATCCGCGTCGTCAGCAGATAAACCGGCAACCCCGAGACCACAATCAACAACGCCGCATAAGGCGCCGCCGCCGCAAACTCGACATTCGCCGTGTGCGCCCAGACTTCGGTCGCCAATGTATTGAGTCCGGTTGGGCTGAGCAGCAACGTTGCCGTCAGTTCCTTCATCGCATCAAGAAACACCAGCGCAAACGCCGCGCCCAGTGCCGGGAAAATGATCGGCAAGGTCACCCGGCAAAACGCGGTGAACGACGATGCGCCTAATGTCCGCGCCGCTTCTTCCAGCTGCGGTGCAGCCTTGTTCAGCGCAGTACGGATCGGCGCCTGCGCCAATGGCAGGAACAGCAGCGCATAGGCGATCAGCAGCAAGCCCGACGTCTGATACAGCACTGGCACGTAATGCAGGGCGAAATACACCAGCGTCAACGCAATCACCAGCCCCGGCAGCGCGTGCAACAGATAAGGCAGGCGTTCGGCCCAGATTGCCAATCGGCCTTTATAGCGCACCACCAGCAACCCGACCGGCACCGCCAGCACCAGACACAGCGCCGCGCCGCCCAATGACAATGCCAGCGATGACAGCAGCGCCTCGGTGATCGCCGCTACCGGGAACGCCGCCGATGAGCCGACCGCCAGCCAATACGCCAACATCCCCAGCGGAACGCCACTGCCGATAATTGCCAGCAACAGGCAATACAACTGACCAAGCGCCGCCCACGCTCCAAGCTTTACTTGTTCAGCTTGCCGCGCCGCGCCCTGGCCGGTGCGCACATGCCGGCCCTTGCCACGCACGCGCAGCTCCAGCCACAACAGCAGCAGACACAGCGCCAGCAACACCGCCGAAAGCATCGCAGCATTGGCATTGCTGAATTCCAGTTCGAATTGCTGGTAGATCGCCGTGGTGAAGGTTTGCAGGCCGATGATCGACAGCGCGCCGAATTCCACCAGCATGTGCAGGGCAATCAGCAGCGAACCGGCCAGCAGCGATGGCCACAGCAGCGGCAGGGTGACGCGGAAAAACACGCCCCAGCGATTCTGTCCCAACGTGCGGGCGGATTCTTCGAGGGAGGGATCGAGATTGCGCAGGGTCGCCGCAACTGGCAGGAAGATCAGCGGATACTTCGACAGGCTCATCACCAGAATCGCCCCGCCGAGGCCTTCGAATTGCGCGCTGAGCGAGACCCAGGTGAAGCTGCTGACAAACGCCGGCACCGCAAACGGCAGGCACAGGATCACGCCCCACAGGCGCCGCCCCGGCAGATTGCTGCGCTCCAGCAGCCACGCCAGCGACAGACCTATCACGGCGCAGGTAACCGTCACGCCGACCATCAGTGCCAAGGTGTTGCGCAACAGGCCAAACACATACGGGCGCCACAGCAAATGCAGCGCCTCGGCCCAGCCGGCCTGCCAGGCTTTCAGTCCGACATAGGCCAGTGGCAGCAGGCTCATGACCACCAGTAGCAATACTGGCAGCACCAGCCAGATTGACGGTCTTTTGCGTCGTGGCACGTAACCCCCGCGCGCGGCGGGGGCCGATAACGATGCTGCCATCAGTTCAGGCCAACTTCGCGTTCCAGCTCCAGCGCTTCTTCAGCATTGCCCAGATCCGCCGGAGTGACATTCGGCGCTTCCAGTTCGCTGAACGGCTTGAGGCCGCGATCCGACTCCATGCCTTTGTGCAGCGGGTATTCGGCGGTGGTCTGAGTGATCACGCGCTGACCTTCTTCGCTGGCCATGAAGGCGAGGAATTGCTGGGCTTCTTTTGGATGTTTGCTGGATTTCAGCACGGCAGCGCTGGACACGGTGATCAAGCCGCCAGCGTCGCCGCCGGTGAAATAATGCAGCTTGGAGTCGAGCTTGCCTTTCTCGCGTTGCAGGGCGAACCAGTAGTAGTTGTTCACCAGGACGGTAGCGACTTCGCCGTTTTCCACCGCTTTGAGCGCGACCATATTGTTGCTGTAGGTCTTGCCGAACGCGCGCAGGCCTGTCAGCCATTCTTCGGCGGCGTCACGACCGTGCAGCTTGATGATTGCTACGGCCTGTTCCTGGAAGGCGCCACTGGTCGGAACGAAGCCGACCTTGCCTTGCCACTGCGGCTCGGAAAATTCCATTACCGATTTCGGCAGATCTTTTTCATCGATCAGTTTCGGATTGAACGCGACCACGCGGACGCGGGCGGTAACGCCAATCCAGGTACCGTTTGCTGCTACATATTTTTCCGGCAGAACTGCCAGCGTGGCGTCATCGGCCTTGGCCAGCAGACCCTGTTCGCCGAGGTTATTCAGCGGCGGCGACTCTTCGGTGTAGATCACATCGGCGGGCGAGCGGTCGCCTTCTTCGATGATCTGGCTCGCGAGCTGGTTGCTGCTGCCTTTGCGCACGTTGACGTGGATGCCGGTCTTGGCTTCAAAAGCCTTGGCAATTGCGTCGCCGACTTCCTTGTGCTGGCCGTTGTAGAGAGTCAGGGAAACCGCATCGGCAGCCTGGGTGAGGGGAGTGGCGAGTGCCAGGCCGAGGAGGGTGAAGGTCAGGCCTCGGCGCAGGGTATTTCGAAACGTCATTCGCAGGGTTCCTCACTGTCGCATTGCAAAAACTTGCAACAATGATAAACGATATTGTTTCTCAAGTGCGCCTTATGGGGCGGCTGGTGATTGTGTAGGAGCTGCCGAAGGCTGCGATCTTTTTGATCTTGCTGTTAAACGGTAGGGGGTCAAAAGCAAGATCAAAAGATCGCAGCCTCGTTGCACTCGTCAGCTCCTACAAGACCTGCGGAAATTCAGGAAAGCAGAAACGCAAAAACCCGCTTTCGCGGGTTTTTGTGAAATCCAAGGCCTGAACCTTGAATTTGAATTGGTGCCCAGAAGAAGACTCGAACTTCCACGACCGTAAGGTCACCAGCACCTGAAGCTGGCGTGTCTACCAATTTCACCATCTGGGCAATCATCGCAAGCGTTGCCGCTGTTGATGTGGCGCACTATACGGAGGCCTTTTTGATCTGTAAACCCCTGATTTGGTTTTAATAAATCAGTGTGAGCAAAAGCTTTCCCGCAAATGCAAAAAACCCGCTTTCGCGGGTTTTGTGTGAGTGTTGAAACTGATCTAGTCTCAAACTCGAAATTGGTGCCCAGGAGAAGACTCGAACTTCCACGACCGTAAGGTCACCAGCACCTGAAGCTGGCGTGTCTACCAATTTCACCACCTGGGCATCATCGAAAGCGCTTGTGCGTCGTCGATGGCGCGCACTATACGGAGCGTCTTTTTAACTGTAAACCCCTGCCGCAGAAAAAACTGAATTTTTTTACCAGCGGCGTTCAAAACGGTGTCCGAGCGTCGATACAAGGCCTTGCACAGCCTTATAGAAGCGGAAATTTCCCGTTTCCCGGCGCCTATGCCAAACTAACCCGTATATAGACAAGGTGAAAACTCTCTAATGGCCGATTGGCAGTCCCTCGATCCCGAGGCCGCTCGTGAAGCGGAAAAATACGAAAACCCTATTCCCAGCCGCGAACTGATCCTGGCGCACCTCGCCGATCGGGGTTCGCCTGCTGCCCGCGAGCAACTGGTCGAAGAGTTTGGTCTGACCACAGAAGACCAGATCGAGGCCCTGCGCCGCCGCTTGCGCGCCATGGAGCGCGACGCTCAACTGATCTACACCCGCCGTGGCACTTACGCGCCGGTGGACAAGCTCGACCTGATCCTCGGCCGCATCAGTGGTCACCGTGACGGTTTCGGTTTCCTCGTGCCGGACGACGGCAGCGACGATCTGTTCATGAGCCCGGCGCAAATGCGTCTGGTGTTCGACGGTGACCGCGCGCTGGCCCGGGTTTCCGGTCTCGACCGTCGTGGTCGCCGTGAAGGCGTGATCGTCGAGGTGGTATCCCGCGCTCACGAAACCATCGTCGGCCGCTACTTCGAAGAAGGCGGCATCGGTTTCGTCGTTGCCGACAATCCGAAGATCCAGCAGGAAGTGCTGGTTACCCCGGGCCGCAACGCCAATGCGCAGATCGGTCAGTTCGTCGAGGTGAAAATCACCCACTGGCCAACGCCGCGCTTCCAGCCGCAAGGCGATGTGGTCGAAGTGGTCGGCAACTACATGGCGCCGGGCATGGAAATCGATGTTGCCCTGCGCACTTACGACATTCCGCACGTCTGGCCTGAAGCGGTTGTGAAAGAAGCTGCCAAGCTCAAGCCGGAAGTTGAAGAAAAAGACAAAGAGAAGCGCATCGACTTGCGCCATCTGCCGTTCGTCACCATCGACGGCGAAGACGCCCGCGACTTCGATGACGCGGTCTACTGCGAAGCCAAACCGGGCAAACTGCGCCTGTTCTCCGGTGGCTGGAAGTTGTACGTGGCGATTGCCGACGTTTCCAGCTACGTGAAGATCGGCTCGGCGCTGGACAACGAAGCTCAGGTTCGCGGCAACTCGGTGTACTTCCCCGAGCGCGTGATTCCGATGCTGCCCGAGCAACTGTCCAACGGCCTGTGCTCGCTGAACCCGCAAGTCGATCGTCTGGCCATGGTTTGCGAGATGACCATCTCCAAGTCCGGCGAAATGACCGACTACTGCTTCTATGAGGCGGTGATCCATTCCCACGCTCGTCTGACCTATAACAAGGTCAGCGCGATGCTGGAAACGCCGAAGGCGACCGAAGCGCGCAAACTGCGCGGTGAGTACACCGACGTCGTGCCGCACCTCAAACAGCTCTACGCCTTGTACAAGGTGTTGCTGGCTGCCCGTCACGTACGTGGCGCGATCGATTTTGAAACCCAGGAAACCCGGATCATCTTCGGCTCCGAGCGCAAGATTGCCGAAATCCGTCCGACCGTGCGTAATGATGCGCACAAGCTGATCGAGGAGTGCATGCTGGCCGCCAACGTGGCCACTGCCGAATTCCTCAAGAAGCACGAAATTCCTGCGCTGTATCGTGTTCACGCCGGTCCGCCGCCAGAGCGTCTGGAAAAACTGCGCGCGTTCCTCGGTGAGCTCGGCCTGTCCCTGCACAAAGGCAAGGACGGTCCGTCGCCGAAGGATTATCAGGCCCTGCTGGCGAGCATCAAGGATCGTCCGGATTTCCACCTGATCCAGACCGTCATGCTGCGTTCGTTGAGTCAAGCGGTGTACAGCGCTGAAAACGATGGCCACTTCGGCCTGAATTACGAAGCCTATACCCACTTCACCTCGCCGATCCGTCGTTATCCGGACCTGCTCACGCACCGCGCGATCCGCAGCGTGATCCATTCGAAACAGGACACCCCGCACGTTCGTCGTGCCGGGGCGATGACCATTCCGAAAGCGCGCATCTATCCGTACGACGAAGCGGCACTGGAGCAGCTCGGCGAGCAGTGCTCGATGAGCGAGCGCCGTGCCGACGAAGCGACCCGCGACGTGGTGAACTGGCTCAAGTGCGAGTTCATGAAGGATCGCGTTGGCGAGTCGTTCCCGGGCGTGATCACCGCCGTGACCGGTTTTGGTCTGTTCGTCGAGCTGACCGATATCTACGTCGAAGGCCTGGTGCATGTCACCGCGCTGCCAGGCGATTACTACCACTTCGATCCTGTGCATCACCGCTTGGCGGGCGAGCGCACCGGTCGCAGTTTCCGTCTTGGCGACACCGTTGAAGTACGCGTCATGCGCGTCGACCTAGACGAGCGCAAGATCGACTTCGAGATGGCCGAGAAAACCATCAGCGCGCCGATTGGTCGCAAGAAACGTGGCACCGAAACTGCTGCGCCTGCTGCCAGGGCTGCGGAAGAAAAGGCTCCAGCGAAAACCGCCAGCCGTCGTCCGGCCAAGGAAAAGGTCGCCGAAGCCTATCGCCCGAGCGACGCCGTGGCGAAAAACGCCGAGCTGCGCAAAAGCCGTGAATTGAAGAAGGCCTTGCTGGCCGATGCGAAAAACGGTGGTAAAGCGGCGTCCGGGGGAAAGACCGGACGGTCGGCGCCTGACAGGGCGACCGACGGCAAGCCAGCCAAGCCGAGCAAACACCGTAAGGGCCCGCCAAAAGCGGGTTCCGCTCCAGCCAAAAGTGGCGGGGCGCGTAAACCGAAGGCGAAGTCATGAGTCAGTTGGAAAAAATCTACGGCGTTCATGCGGTAGAAGCGTTGCTGCGTCACCACCCCAAACGCGTCAAGCAGATCTGGCTGGCGGAAAGCCGTAACGATCCGCGCGTGCAGACGCTGGTCGAGCTGGCCAATGAAAACCGTGTTCAGGTCGGCCAGGCCGAGCGTCGCGAAATGGACGCCTGGGTTGAAGGCGTGCACCAGGGCGTTGTCGCTGAAGTCAGCCCAAGTCAGGTGTGGGGCGAGGCGATGCTCGACGAGTTGCTCGATCGCACCGAAGGCGCGCCGCTGTTGCTGGTGCTCGACGGCGTGACCGATCCGCACAACCTCGGCGCCTGCCTGCGTTCGGCCGATGCGGCCGGTGCGCTGGCGGTGATCGTGCCGAAGGACAAGTCGGCCACGCTGACTCCGGTGGTGCGTAAAGTCGCCTGCGGCGCCGCGGAAGTGATTCCGCTTGTGGCCGTGACCAACCTGGCGCGCACGTTGGAAAAACTCCAGCAGCGCGGTTTGTGGGTAGTCGGCACCGCTGGTGAAGCCGAGGTCAGCATTTATGACCAGGACCTGACCGGCCCGACCATCCTGATCATGGGCGCCGAAGGCAAAGGCATGCGCCGCCTGACCCGCGAGCACTGCGACTATCTGGTGAACCTGCCGATGGCCGGCAGCGTCAGCAGCCTCAACGTGTCGGTCGCCACCGGCGTGTGCCTTTTCGAAGCCCAGCGCCAGCGCGGTGCGAAGGCCAAGGCTGCCGCGAAGAAATAAGCTTCACGCAATCAACTGTGGGAGCGAGCCTGCTCGCGAAGAGGAGTGTCAGTCGACGTCATTGTTGCCTGACAGGCCGCATTCGCGAGCAGGCTCGCTCCCACATTCGGTTACGGTGTCTGGAAGATCGGTGGTTGTTCAAATAATCACCAATTGCCTTGCGCCCCCGCAGTCCCTTCTCTACAATTGCGCCCCTTGCTGTGACGGCAGGCACGCATGTGCCCCGCGCCAGCAAGTCCATAAGTGTCATTCACTCCTTGTCTGACCGTTTTTGAGCGGCAGGCTACAACCCGTAAGGAGCATTCATGCGTCATTACGAAATCATCTTTCTGGTCCACCCGGATCAGAGCGAGCAAGTCGGCGGCATGGTTGAGCGTTACACCAAGCTGATCGAAGAAGACGGCGGCAAAATCCACCGTCTGGAAGACTGGGGCCGTCGTCAACTGGCCTACGCAATCAACAATGTTCACAAGGCTCACTACGTGATGCTGAACGTTGAGTGCACTGGCAAGGCCCTGGCCGAGCTGGAAGACAACTTCCGCTACAACGATGCAGTGATCCGTAACCTGGTCATCCGTCGCGACGAAGCCGTTACCGGCCAGTCCGAGATGCTCAAGGCTGAAGAAAACCGCAGTGAGCGCCGTGAGCGTCGCGACCGTCCTGAGCACGAAGGCGCCGAAGGCACCGACAGTGATGACAGCGACAACAGCGATAACGCTGACGAGTAATCCACGGACCTTATTAAGGAGCCTATCAAATGGCACGTTTCTTCCGTCGTCGTAAATTCTGCCGCTTCACCGCTGAAGACGTGAAAGAGATCGACTACAAAGATCTCAACACTCTGAAAGCTTACGTATCCGAGACCGGCAAAATCGTTCCAAGCCGCATCACCGGTACCAAAGCTCGTTATCAGCGTCAGCTGGCCACCGCTATCAAGCGCGCCCGCTTCCTGGCCCTGCTGGCCTACACCGACAGCCACGGCCGCTGAGACCGGGCAGTCGACAAGTAGCAAAGGATTGAATGCATGCGCGCCTTAGCTGAGTTCATCATGCGAGGCCGAATGCAGGCCACTCTCGTGGTGGCCGGATGTGCAACATTGCCGTTGTTGTATTGGTTGGGTGCTGCCGCCGGGAGCCTTGTGCTGCTGCGGCGCGGATTGACGGACGCCCTTGGCGTTCTGTCGCTGGGACTGCTGCCGGCCTTGATCTGGTGGCTGTATGCCGACGACCCACGGGCACTTCTGGTGCTGCTGGGGTCTTCGGGGCTTGCGTTGGTTTTGCGCGCAAGCGAATCCTGGGTCCGCACGCTGCTGGTCAGCGTAGTGATCGGAGTGGTGTTTTCAGTGGTGCTCGGGGTCGCGTTTGCGGCCCAGATCGAGATGCTTGCACAGGCCCTTATAAAGGTCATGCCGGCACTTCTTGGTGAGACCTACAAGCAATTGTCGGTCGATGAGCAAGCGCGTTTCGCGTCCCTGATTGCACCGGTTCTGACCGGACTGATTGCGGCCTTGTTGCAGATCGTCAGCGTGCTGAGCCTGATTGTCGGGCGGCATTGGCAGGCGTTGTTGTACAACCCGGGTGGTTTCGGTCGCGAGTTTCGCGCCATCCGGATCCCGCTGGGGCCGGCGATGTTACTGCTGGCGTTGATGCTTCTGGGCCCGAATCTCGGTGCACAGATGGCCATGTTGACGCCGTTGTGCAGTGTACCGCTGGTGTTCGCCGGGCTGGCCCTGATTCACGGGCTGGTCGGGCAGAAGCGACTGGCCGGTTTCTGGCTGGTGGGGTTGTACGTCACGCTGCTGTTGTTCATGCAGCTGATCTATCCGTTGCTCGTGGTTCTGGCCATTGTCGACAGCCTGATTGATTTTCGCGGTCGTCACGTGTCGAAAGACACCGACAGCGCGAACGGTGAAGGTTAAAAGTTAGAGGATTTTCACATGCAACTGATCCTTCTGGAAAAAATCGCCAACCTGGGCAACCTGGGCGACAAAGTAAACGTTAAGGCCGGTTACGGCCGTAACTACCTGCTGCCTTTCGGCAAGGCTACCGCTGCGACCGCTGCCAACCTGGCTGCGTTCGAAGAGCGTCGCGCCGAGCTGGAAAAAGCCGCCGCAGACCGTAAGGCATCGGCTGAAAGCCGTGCTGCCCAACTGGCCGAGCTGGAAGTGACCATCACTGCCACCGCTGGCGACGAAGGCAAGCTGTTCGGTTCGATCGGTACTCACGACATCGCTGACGCACTGACCGCCTCCGGCGTTGAAGTGCAGAAGAGCGAAGTTCGTCTGCCGAACGGCACCATCCGCAACGTGGGTGAATTCGACGTGGCCGTGCACCTGCACGCCGAAGTTGAAGCCACCGTACGCGTTGTCGTGGTAGCAGCTTAAGCAACACGGATCGGCTGGCGGCTTGTCCGTCAGGCGGTTAACATCGGGCACGATCCTGTTTACAGGTCGTGCCCTTTGTCTTTCTGAATTCCCTGCTTTTCACTAATACTCAAGTGGCCATGAACGATATCTCCGCTCCCGAGCAATACGATCTGCAAACCGCTGCCCTAAAGGTGCCGCCGCATTCCATCGAGGCTGAACAGGCTGTACTCGGTGGTCTGATGCTGGACAACAACGCCTGGGAACGCGTGCTTGATCAAGTCTCCGATGGCGATTTCTATCGACATGACCACCGTCTGATTTTCCGTGCGATCGCCAAACTGGCCGATCAGAACTCGCCGATCGACGTCGTGACCCTTGCCGAGCAATTGGACAAGGAAGGTCAGACGTCGCAGGTCGGCGGCCTTGGCTATCTCGGCGAACTGGCGAAAAACACCCCGTCCGTCGCCAACATCAAGGCCTATGCGCAGATCGTCCGCCAGCGTGCGACGTTGCGCCAATTGATCGGCATCAGCACCGAGATTGCCGACAGCGCCTTCAACCCCGAAGGCCGTACCGCTGAAGAAATCCTCGACGAAGCCGAACGGCAGATCTTCCAGATCGCCGAAGCGCGGCCCAAGACCGGCGGCCCGGTCGGCGTCAATGAGCTGCTGACCAAGGCCATCGATCGCATCGACACGTTGTTCAACACGGCCGACGCGATCACCGGGCTGTCCACCGGCTACACCGACCTCGATGAGAAGACCAGCGGCTTGCAGCCGTCCGACCTGATCATCGTCGCCGGCCGTCCGTCGATGGGTAAAACCACCTTCGCGATGAACCTGGTGGAAAACGCCGTGCTGCGAAGCGAGAAGGCTGTTCTGGTTTACTCGCTCGAGATGCCAGGCGAATCGCTGATCATGCGTATGCTGTCTTCGCTCGGCCGAATCGACCAGACCAAAGTGCGTTCCGGCCAACTCGAAGACGACGACTGGCCGCGCCTGACGTCGGCGGTCAACCTGCTCAACGACCGCAAACTGTTCATCGATGACACCGCCGGCATCAGTCCTTCGGAAATGCGCGCGCGCACTCGTCGTCTGGTGCGTGAGCACGGCGATGTCGGCCTGATCATGATCGACTACCTGCAACTGATGCAGATTCCCGGGTCCAGCGGTGACAACCGCACCAACGAGATTTCCGAGATCTCGCGATCCCTGAAAGCCCTGGCCAAGGAATTCAACTGTCCGGTAGTGGCGCTGTCGCAGCTCAACCGTTCCCTCGAACAGCGCCCGAACAAACGCCCGGTGAACTCCGACTTGCGGGAATCCGGAGCGATCGAGCAGGACGCCGACGTAATCATGTTCGTTTACCGAGACGAGGTGTATCACCCGGAAACCGAGCACAAGGGCATCGCCGAAATCATCATCGGCAAGCAGCGTAACGGCCCGATCGGTTTCATTCGGCTGGCGTTCATCGGTAAATACACGCGCTTCGAAAACCTCGCACCGGGCAGTTACAACTTCGACGACGACGAATGACAGTAGGCCGGATCATCCGGCTGCTGTCTTGGCCTGCTTCAATCGGCCGAAACTGCCGTCTCGCTGCTGGCAGGTTTTTCAACTGCCTCACCGGAGCGAATTTCCTCGCGCGTCAGTGACTGGATCAGCGTCGCTTCGCTAATGGCCAACTGTGCAGTGACGTCATTGGTTTGCGCGTCGTATTCGGCCTGGGTCAGTACTTTTTTCGCGAATTGATCGTCCAGTGCCGCCTGTCTCTGTTGATAAGGCTGACGTGCGGCGTCGAACCGGGACGGATATTTGTGCGTGATGAAGTCCTGCCAGAATTCCATCGACACCAGAGCCTGAAACTCTTCGGGGGAGCCGTTCAAGGCGATGACTTTGCGGTAGGCGACTTCCAGCATGGGCGGTGTGACGCCGGCCATGCCGATAAAGGACAGCGTCTGCGGCTGAAACGGCAACTGCAGCCGATCCTTGAGGCCAAAGCGGTAGGCCATGGTCATTTCATGCGGGTCGCTCAGGCGCAGGCGCTGGGTATTGCGCTCACGCGCTGGAGCCTGTGGATCGTTGGCGATTGTCCTGCTCGCAGCGATATCTGCTGCGGCCAGTTCATCGACCTGCCTTAGCCTGAACAGACTTCCGGACAGGTCCACCAGGCGAGTGCCATCCCCGTCTTGCCTTGCCTGCACTCTGGCCGTATGCGTCATGGTCAGCACTTGCAGGTCAGTAAACGTGGCGGCGGCAAGGTCAGTGCAGCCGGCTTCGCAGGCGCGATCGAACACATCTCTGCGCAGAGCGCGTGATTGCACGTTGTTCTCGCTGATGGCATCGACCACGTCCCAGACCTGCCGACGGAAATCGGCGTGGTGGCCGAGTCGGGAAATGATATTGAAAAATCCATCCGAGCCGTCCTGTGCTTTCAGTCTGTCCAGCTGCGCGGTGCGTTTCGTCGCCTCGGTTGCCGTCATACCGATGGTCAACTGCGGATAGGCCGACGCAGCGTTCATTAGCGCCGGCTGCGGGCGGGCTGCCGGGGCAGAAGTGGTCAGCAGGTTCAGAGGATTGTAAAGCGATGTTGCGGAGTGGCGCAGCCGCTCACTGTAGCCGGCCAAGCGTTCTCGGGTGTATTCGTTCAGGGGGTTATCGCTTATCTGAGTGCCGCTGTTGACCTGAATCGAATGCCTCAGGCGATCCGCTGCCGGTGCGACGACAAAGCTGGGCAGGTTCGTGATCCGGTTGTTGTTCAGAAGTATCCTGCCCAACAGGGGCTGATCGAACAGTCCGGCTGGCCAGCTTCCGATGCCGGTGTTTGACATGTCGACTTCGCGGATATCAGTGATCGCGCTGAAATCCGGGCTCACGTTCAAGTGCGGGTTGTCGTGTATCCACAAGGCCCTCAAGGTCGTTCTTCCGGCCAGTATCTGCGCGGTCTCGGCGGTGAGTTCGAGTTGATTCCCCTGCAGGAACAGACGGGTCATCCCGTGCATTTCGCCGATGGCCGGCGGGAGATCCCTGAGACGATTGTTGGCCATGTTCAGCCAGCGCAGATGGCGGAAGCGGGTCAGAAAGCCTTCCGGGGATTCGGTGAGATTCATGTTGTTGAGTTTGAGCGAGCCGACATGGCTGAAATCGGTGTTCAGATCCGGCAGGGTCGGCAACGTGAGGCCGCTCAAATCCAGTTCCAGACCTATCGGCGTGCCGTCGAAGGCGTGTTTCTGCGGCGTTTCACGTCGCCAGCAACTGATGATCCGATCCCGTGCCTCGATGCGCTCATTGCGGGTTTGGGTGTTGATCTGCAACTGATTGACTCGGATATAGCGCAGAGGATTGCTGCCTCCCGAAAACACCCAGTTATCCAGCTGGTTTTTCAACACGGCGAAATCCTGCTCGAGCTCCAACAGCCTGGTCGCTACAGTGGCCTTGTCATGGTTCCAGATAAACTCCCGGCATTCCTTGATGCTTTTGCTCGGAAACAGTTTTCGATAGCGCTGCGCGCGCGAGTTCTCACTGTCGAATACAGCGGGGTGGGCCGGAGTCATCAACTGCGGATGCAGTTCGTTGAGTTTTCGCCAGTAGCGATCGAACTTCCTCCAGTAAGGCGAAGGGAAGTCATTGCCTTCAAGCAGCGTGTGGTTGTTGATCCGCGCGACCACGGCCAATTGATCGGCTGGCGGGTTGATGTGTGCGTCGGGGACTTCGCGCAATTTATTGTTGCTGAGATCGAGGCCGGTCAAGGTGATCTTGTCAGCCAGGCCGGTGGGCCACTCACTGATGCCGGTGTTCTTCAGGTCCAGTGTCTGCAGCCCGGACATCGCACTGAAATCGGGCAGCATCTGGAGTGGGTTGTTCGACAGGTCGATGCTGACCAACTGATGCAATGCACTCAATGCACCAGCGCTGTTCTCATCGAGTTTTATCTGGTTTGAGGTCAGATTCAGGTGGGTGAGCCGGCTCATCGCGCTGATGTCTGCGGGCAATTTTTCCAGACCGCAATGGCTGATCGTCAAATTCTCCAGATTCGGCAACCGCGACAGGAACGTGTCGGCAGTGTCGGACCAGACGACGCTATCAAGAGTGAGCAACGTCAACCGACTGAAGTCGGCAGTCAGTGGTGGTAGCGGTCCTTTCAGTGGTGGCAGCGCAAGGTACGGCGATTGCTGGAGCCAGCAGTCCTTGATGATCCGGGCAATGTGTTCTGCCCGAGCCTTTTCCCGGCCGGCCACGCTGGATGTTCCCGGCAGGCTGTCGGCGACGTAGGCCAGCAGTTGCGCATCGAGCGCCTTGAACTCTGCGAAACGCTGGCTGATCGTGGCTTCTGCATTGTCCCCCAGGCCAATCAGGTATTCCCGGGCTGTTTGTGGCGTTTTGTCCGGATACATCTGCAGCAGCATGGCGACTTCAGGGATGTCGCCATCAATCCGGAATGCACCTGTGCGTGCGCTGGTGATCAGGGCAGGATATTCGGCCGTAACCCGCTGCCAGTAGACTTCCAGCCGCCGCCAATAGCCGCTGGCAAAGGGGTTGCCTTCGATCAGGGTGATGCGGTTGATGTTGGCTATGGCGAGCAATTGATCACTCGCCGGGCTGATGACTGTCTGCGGAATTTCACGCAATCGGTTATTGCGCAGATCGAGCGACTCCATCGCCAACTGATGCTGCAATCCGGTTGGCCAGTCATCCAGTTGTGCATTGCGCAGACCCACGGACTTGAGCTCAAGCATGCCGCTGAAATCCGGGGCCTTGCCCAGCGGGTTGTCCGACAGGTCGAGTGTTTCCAGTTGGCTGAGCGAAGCCAGCTCGCTGGCGGTCTGGTCGCTCAGTTCAATGTGGTTCGCTCGCAGGTCCAACTCCTTGAGGGCAGGCATTTGCGCAAGGTTCGCCGGCGGCCTGGCGAGCGCCGAGGCGTTGATTTTCAGACGCTCCAGGGCAGTGAACCCCTTGAGGAAGTTTTCGCCCCCCTCCGACCAGGCGACCGCCTGCAAGTGCAGCGTGCGGACATGGCTGAAATCTGCGGACAGCGCAACAATGCCTGCGTCGCCAAGATCCAGTTGCAACGTTGTACCTGTCTGACGTTTCCAGCAGCGCTTGATCTCTTGCGCGGCGCGCTCCACCGAGGGATGGGTCGCCCCGCCGGCCAGCTCACTGGTTTTCGACCACGTCGCGAGCTCCAGCTTCAGGGTCTTGTATTCATTCTCGAGGCGCGTCAAAAAGCTTGGTACATCGTCACCCTGGGTGCGCAGCAGCGTGCGGATTTGCTCGCTGTCCAGAGACGGGTAGAGTTTTCGCAGTCGCGACTGGGGCGTTCGCAGTCGATTGACCGCGGCATTGAGCCGCTCGCGCAGCCCCGGTGAAGCAGGTTGGTCGGCACCGCCGCGCTGCATCCCGCCGGCCCCGCCGACCACAATGCCCTGCCAGCCCTGATCGGCATCGAACACGACAGGCTCTGATCTGCCCGGGCGCGTAGCGCTGTAGATGTTATCGACGTCAGCGGCGACAGGATCTTCAGGGCGGACGATGCGCATCACCTCGGCCAGAGGCGTCGAAGCATCGTGATCGTGCAGGACCTGATAGCTGTGATTGTCGATCACTGCGTAGAGTTTGCCGTCATGGCGGTACAGCCCATCGCTGTCGCGTGAGCTATGGCTGAAGTCGAGCGGCGTGCGAAACGCTTGCAGGCGTGTCACCGATAAAGCGAAGGTGCTCGGCGGAGAGAACTCCAGCGCATGCCACCTGCCACTCTCGGGATTGTGCAGCATCAGCGGTCCGGAGGGCTTCGATTCGCTCGCCAGCCCGGCGCGCCAGAGGCCGCTCGGCGAATCCTTGCTCACCTGCACGAAACCGCCGTCGGCCATTTCCACGTAGTGACGACCCTTGAATGTCCTCAGGCCTTCGGCGTCGGCGTCAGGCAAGCCGGTTGCGACAGCGAGGCGGTAATGCTCGACGGGGTGGCCAGTGTTGACCATGGTTTGCAGCGCTGATGCAGCCGCATGCACTGTGACATTCGGCGCCGGGATGATCGCATCAGGATCGTTGCTGTCCGTGCGCCGGCCCGCGCGGATTGGCGGGCCGCTCAACGCGGTTGGGTCAAGACTGGGGCGCGGCGTGAGGAGGGGACGCTGCGGGATGGCATCGGCGGATGTATCCGGCCGAAGATGAAAATTACCGGGGGGAGTAATTGGGTGCGGCGTTTTGCTGCGCATGTCTTACGTTCCTTGTAGTGATTGAGCGGTCGCGTCCGCAACGGACGCTGCCGGCCGGTTCGGCGTCATGCCTGATGATGTGTCTCGGGATGGAAAGAGGTGGCGGCGAGGTCGAAAATTTTCTGCGCTGCGTGGCCATCGAGGGCGGCGCGCCAGATAGGTTTGTGTGGCCGCTGCGCCAGTTCTTCCCGGCGCTGCGAACGCACGCCCATGCGGCTTTGCTCAAGGGTTTTCAGGTGCCCGCCGGAAACATTGAAGTTGAGATCGGGCGTATCCGGTTTCGCGTAATGAAAGTGCGCGTGCCAGAGGGGGTCGTAGGTGTGCGCATCCGTCAGTAGATAGACGTCGATAAAGTCTCGATTCTGCCCCTTGCCGCGTTTCAACCGGGTCTCGATTTTCTGCGCACGTACTTCGCCCTTGTCGATCAGATACAACAATCGGTCGGGGCTCAGAAAATGTTTGTCCTTGTAGATCCGGACACGAATGTTTTCGCCCTCGCTGCGCAGGCGTTCACTGGTGTCCTCCAGGCGTTGGATCAGCGCATCTGTTTCGCCATCGGTCGGCTCCTGTCGCCGAAGCTGGAGTGCGATCTCATCCATTGCCCCGGCCTTGCGCTCAAGCATCTCGACAATGTTGTCCGGATGGTTTTTGCGCGACTCTTCGCGCCGGGCTTCGCGCACATGTGCGTCGGTTTGCTCAAGGTGCTGATTGGCTCTGAGAGTCAGGTCGGGCAGGGTTGTGTCCTGCGTTGCGCGGACGGGGTGCCACTCACCAGCCCTTTGTTCATAGGTCTGCACTGGCTGTTGCGGGTCGTGCAGACTGCGTACATCGATGACTTCTTCGTTGTGCGCGGTACGTCGGGACTCGCCGACATGGATCTTGTAAATACCGTGTTTCTTTGCCTTGAAAATGCGCTTGGGTGGCGGTTGGAAGCCGGATCTGTCCTGCTCCGGAACATACTCGAAATCAATGGCCTGATCGTTGATCGGCAGCGCCGGGGCATCAGGCTGGCGTTGATATTGGAACAGGCGATGAGTCAGCGTCTCTTCGAATATTTTCAGCTCGGCGGTGATTGCCGTGCGTGACGTTGCGTGCTGCTCATCGGGTGCCAGATCAAGGCGCTCGTACCAGTAGCGAAGCGCTGTGCATTCCTGGAGCAGATCACGCAATATCGCAGGGTGCGAAATCTCCGGAATTTTACCCAGCGCTCCATAAACGAAAGTTACCTGACCAAACCTGGTCGCCAGTTCGGAGGCCTGAGGGCAGTTTCCGCCTGATTGATGGTCGTCCAGCATCAGGCTTTTGGCCAATACCCAAGAAGCCACGACGTCGTGAGTGTCCATTGGTGTCAGAGCGTATGCACTGAATTCGTCCGGCGGGACCCGCCATGTGTTCACCAGATTGTCGGCAATGTGCTGGCGCTCTCGCATATGGCCGAGAATTTTCCCCAGGACGTTGACTGTTCGCGGGAGCCTGTCGATGTCGATCAGTGGCCCTCCCAGCGCATGGCGGGTCAAGCCGCATTCGACCAATTGATCGTAAAAGCTCATTTGGATCTTGTGCATCGCAATCATTTTTTTGTCGTAGTCTTCCTTCTTTATGAAGTGCCGTACCGCGGGTTTTTGCTGCTTATGGAATTTTATTGCTTTTGCAAGGGACCTCAGCGCCTGGTGGCTGTGTAATTCACGATCAAGCAGCGCAATCGTTTCGCGCTTGACCGCTTCTGGGCGCTCGCCCCCCGCTTCCCTGATGCTGCGCCACACCTCCTTCAGGTGTTCACTTTTAGCGGTGTCCTGCTCGATTCGCTTGTTGAAGTGGTCAAGTCTGATTCCGACTTCCACCCGCTGCCATAGCTCTGAGGGCGCCACTCCTGTCCCTCTCTGCATCCCGGCTGCCCCCGTTACACTGGTCCCTCGCCAGCCGTAGCGAGCGTCGAAAATGATCGGTTCCGACCTGCCTGGACGGGATGCGACGTAGACATTCGTGGCATCGCTGGCGATGGGATCGTCGGGGCGAACGATGCGCATGACCGCCCTCTGCGGCGCTGATGCATCAAGATCATGCAGGACCTGATAGGCCTGATTCTCGATCTGCACATAGAGTTTGCCGTTGAAGCGCAACAGGCCATCGCCGCCCGGCTCGGCCGTGCTGAAATCCAGATCGGTGCGAAACGCTTCCAGCCGGCTCGGGGATAGCGGGTAGGTCGATGGCGCCCAGGTATCGACGGGTTGCCAGAGACGGCTCTCGATATCGAACTGCAACAGCGGACCAGACGGGTGTAATTCGCTGGGCAATTTCGCCCGGTAAAGACCGCTGGCGGGGTCCAGACCGACCTGCACGGTGCCACCCTCAGGCACTTGGACATACTGACGTCCCTTAAGCGTCGAAATGCCTTCGGCATTGGCTGACGGCAACAAGACCAGCGAAGTGATCCAGTAATCTCCCAAGGGCCGCTCATGCACAACTGCAGCCGATTCGGCGGCCGCTGTCGTGCTGACCATTGCCCGCACAGGCACGGAGGTAATGCGGTTGAGCCCGTGATCGATCGATGTCGATACCGTTGTCGGAGTCGGGCGTGTAGGAATTCTGTGCCCCGGTCCGCCATCGGAAAGCGCCGTGAAACCAGGCCGGGTGATCGAATAATCGGGTCGCGGGTTATGAACCGAGACGGTCGTGATGCCTCTGGTTGGCGGTTTGGGTGCCATTGCCTGTCTTCCTTTACGTTTAATGCCCCGCTGCTCTTGGGAGTGCGACGGGCGGGCGGCTTCCTTGCCGTTTCGTGCGTCGTGCGTTCAACAAAAACGCGTAATGTGTGGCGGGTTGGCGGCGCGAGAGCAGCGCACAGAGAAACCGACCACCGTCGTCGGAATTGGTCAAAATTTGTGCTATATTCCGCGCCCGCGATTTTTCACTTCAACACCGGTCGTCGACATGCAAGCAGCCAAGCCGTTATTTGACTATCCAAAATATTGGGCCGAATGTTTCGGTCCAGCGCCATTCCTGCCGATGAGCAGAGAGGAGATGGATCAGCTTGGCTGGGATTCGTGCGACATCATCATTGTTACCGGTGATGCCTACGTCGATCATCCGTCGTTCGGCATGGCGATCATCGGCCGGCTGCTGGAGTCGCAAGGCTTCCGCGTCGGGATCATCGCGCAGCCGAACTGGCAGTCCAAAGACGACTTCATGAAGCTCGGCGAGCCGAACCTGTTCTTCGGCGTCGCGGCGGGCAACATGGACTCGATGATCAACCGCTACACCGCGGACAAGAAAATCCGTTCCGATGACGCGTACACCCCCGGCGGCATGGCCGGCAAGCGTCCGGATCGCGCCAGCCTGGTTTACAGCCAGCGCTGCAAGGAAGCCTACAAGCACGTGCCGATCGTGCTCGGCGGCATCGAAGCTTCGCTGCGCCGCATCGCCCACTACGACTATTGGCAGGATCGCGTGCGCAACTCGATCCTGATCGACGCCAGCGCCGACATTCTGCTGTACGGCAACGCCGAGCGCGCAATTGTTGAAGTCGCCCAGCGCCTGTCGTGGGGCCACAAGATCGAAGACATCACCGATGTGCGCGGCACCGCGTTCATCCGTCGCGACACGCCGCAGGGCTGGTACGAAGTCGACTCGACGCGCATCGACCGTCCGGGCAAGGTCGACAAGATCATCAACCCGTACGTGAATACCCAGGACACCCAGGCCTGCGCCATCGAGCAGGAAAAAGGCCCGGTCGAAGATCCGCAGGAAGCCAAGGTCGTGCAGATCCTGGCCAGCCCGCGCATGACCCGCGACAAGACCGTGATCCGCCTGCCGTCGATGGAGAAGGTGCGTAACGACCCGGTGCTGTACGCCCACGCCAACCGCGTGTTGCACCTGGAAACCAACCCGGGCAACGCCCGTGCGCTGGTGCAGAAGCATGGCGAGCTCGATGTCTGGTTCAACCCGCCGCCGATTCCGATGACCACTGAAGAAATGGACTACGTGTTCGGCATGCCTTACGCCCGTGTGCCGCACCCGGCGTACGGCAAGGAGAAGATCCCGGCGTACGACATGATCCGTTTCTCGGTGAACATCATGCGTGGCTGCTTTGGTGGCTGCACCTTCTGCTCGATCACCGAGCACGAAGGGCGGATCATCCAGAACCGTTCCGAAGAGTCGATCATTCGCGAAATCGAAGAGATCCGCGACAAGGTGCCGGGTTTCACCGGGGTCATTTCCGACCTCGGCGGCCCGACTGCGAACATGTACCGCATCGCCTGCAAGAGCCCGGAAATCGAATCCGCCTGCCGCAAGCCGTCGTGCGTGTTCCCCGGTATCTGCCCGAACCTGAACACCGACCACTCGTCGCTGATCCAGCTGTATCGCAGCGCCCGTGCCCTGCCGGGTGTGAAGAAGATTCTGATCGCCTCCGGTTTGCGTTACGACCTCGCCGTCGAGTCGCCGGAGTACGTCAAGGAGCTGGTGACCCACCACGTCGGCGGTTACCTGAAGATCGCTCCGGAGCACACCGAGGAAGGTCCGCTCAACCAGATGATGAAACCGGGCATCGGCAGCTATGACAAGTTCAAGCGCATGTTCGAGAAGTACACCAAGGAAGCGGGCAAGGAGCAGTACCTGATTCCGTACTTCATCGCCGCCCACCCGGGCACCACCGACGAAGACATGATGAACCTCGCTCTGTGGCTCAAGGGCAATGGCTTCCGCGCCGACCAGGTGCAGGCGTTCTACCCGTCGCCGATGGCCACCGCCACGGCGATGTACCACTCGGGCAAGAACCCGCTGCGCAAGGTGACGTACAAGAGCGACGGCGTGACCATCGTCAAGAGCGAAGATCAGCGTCGTCTGCACAAGGCGTTCTTGCGTTATCACGACCCGAAAGGCTGGCCGATGCTGCGTGAAGCGCTGATCCGCATGGGCCGCGCCGATCTGATCGGGCCGGGCAAGGATCAACTGATCCCGGCGCATCAGCCTGCCACCGACAGCTACCAGAGCGCCCGCCGCAAGAACTCGACGCCGGCCGGCAGCCACAAGGTCGCCAAAGAGAAGACCACCAAAATTCTCACCCAGCATACCGGTCTGCCGCCGCGTGCCAGTGATGGCGGTAATCCGTGGGACAAGCGTGAACAGGCCAAGGCTGCTGCGTTCGCCCGCAACCAGCAGGCGGCCAAGGAGCGCAAGGATGCGGCCAAAGGCAAAGGGCCGAAGCCGACACGCAAGCCGGTCGTGCCGCGCTAAACACTGCTTGAGCTGAACAGAACGCCAACCTTCGGGTTGGCGTTTTGCTGATCGTTCCCACGCTCCGCGCGGGAATGCCTCTCGGGACGCTCCGCGTTCCAGCCGTTACTCGTAGTATTGTCGAACATGGTTGTGACGCGGAGCGTCACGGGCTGCATTCCCACGCAGAGCGTGGGAATGATCAAGTTGTTGCCGCTGGCCTGCTCGCGAAAGCATCCGATCAAACACAGCAAGAATCAGCGTCCGCAACATTTGCGTGCAACTGAGCCAAAGCATTTCCTCGCATCGCCCGGTTTTGGTGCTGTACTGCCTTGAGCATTTCGCGAAAGCGCGCAAGCCTGTGCATGGCATAAGTCTTGCGCGCTTTCCCATACGCCCAAGGCTCGCAGGAGGCACGCCGTGTCGATTCATGTCGCATTGCATCACGTCACGCATTATCGCTACGACCGCGCTGTCGAACTCGGCCCGCAGATCGTCCGCCTGCGCCCGGCGCCCCACAGCCGCACGCGAATTCTTTCCTATGCGCTGAAAGTCTCGCCCGAGCAGCATTTCATCAACTGGCAGCAGGACCCCCAGGGCAATTACCTGGCACGTCTGGTGTTCCCGGGAAAAACCGCAGAGCTGCGCATCGAAGTCGATCTGGTAGCGGAAATGGCGGTGTTCAATCCGTTCGATTTCTTCCTCGAACCGTACGCCGAGCGAATCCCGTTCAGCTACGCCGCCGATGAACGCAAGGAGCTGGCGCCGTACCTCGAAACCCTGCCGCTGACGCCAACGTTCAAGGCTTACCTGGACTCCATCGACCGCACGCCACTGCCGGCGGTGGATTTTCTGGTGGCGCTCAACCAGCGCCTCAGCGAAGACATCGGCTACCTGATCCGCATGGAGCCCGGCGTGCAGACTCCGGAGCACACACTGCAACACGCCTCCGGTTCCTGCCGTGATTCGGCATGGTTGCTGGTGCAGCTGTTGCGCAATCTCGGTCTGGCGGCGCGGTTTGTTTCCGGTTACCTGATTCAACTGACCTCCGACGTGAAAAGCCTCGACGGCCCGTCCGGCACTGAAGTCGACTTCACCGACCTGCATGCCTGGTGCGAGGTGTATTTGCCGGGTGCCGGCTGGATTGGCCTTGATGCGACGTCCGGGCTGTTCGCCGGGGAAGGGCATATTCCGTTGGCCTGCAGTCCCGATCCGTCCTCGGCGGCGCCGATCAGTGGTCTGGTCGAACCTTGCGAGACGCAGTTCAGCCATGAAATGTCGGTCGAGCGAATCTGGGAAGCGCCGCGCGTCACCAAGCCTTACACCGATGAACAGTGGCGGGCGATCCAGGCACTGGGGCGGCAAATCGATGCCGACCTGCTCGAAGGCGATGTGCGCCTGACCATGGGCGGCGAGCCGACCTTCGTTTCCATCGACGACCCGGACGGCGCCGAATGGAACACCGCCGCGCTGGGGCCGGACAAGCGCCGGCTGTCCGCCGAACTGTTTCAGCGCATGCGCAAGCAATATGCACCGCAGGGGCTGGTGCATTTCGGTCAGGGCAAGTGGTATCCCGGCGAGCAATTGCCGCGCTGGTCGCTCAATTGTTACTGGCGCCGCGACGGTCAGCCGATCTGGCACAACGACGCATTGATCGCCGACGAACAGCAGGACTACGGCGCCGACGGCGAACTGGCCGGACGCTTTCTCGCCAGCGTCGCCGAGCGCCTGAAGTTGCCTGCACGCTTCGTCTTCCCGGCTTACGAGGATCATCTCTATTACCTCTGGCGTGAGGGCGCGTTGCCCGGCAACGTCAGCGCCGAAGATTCGCGTCTGGAGGAACCGCTGGAGCGCGCGCGATTGCGCAAGGTCTTCAGTCAGGGTCTGAACAAGGTGATCGGCCAGGTGCTGCCGCTGGCGCGCACGGCCAAGGGCGATCAATGGCAGAGCGGCCGTTGGTATCTGCGCGATGAGCACTGTCGCTTGGTGCCCGGGGATTCGCCGCTGGGTTATCGCTTGCCGCTGGCGTCGCAGCCGTGGGTGAAAGCGGCGGAATATCCGTTCATCCATCCCAACGATCCGAATCAGGACTTCGCTGAACTGCCGGATGCCGCGCAGCTCGGTGTGCACGGCGAACCTGCTGCGCTGGATGAGCGCGTGCCGAAAATCGATGAGTCCGCTGACTGGCTGACCCGTACCGCATTCTGCGCCGAAGCCCGCGAAGGGCGGCTGTATCTGTTCATGCCGCCGCTGGAGCGGGTCGAGGATTATCTGGAACTGGTCTCGGCCATTGAGGCCACCGCCGAAGAACTGCACTGCCCGGTGCTGCTGGAAGGCTATGAACCACCAAGTGATCCGCGCCTGAGCAACTTCCGTGTCACTCCGGACCCGGGCGTGATCGAGGTCAACGTGCAGCCATCGGCAAGCTGGGACGAGTTGGTCGAGCGCACCGAGTTTCTCTATGAACAGGCACGGCAAACCCGCCTGACCACCGAAAAGTTCATGATCGACGGGCGCCACACCGGCACCGGCGGCGGCAACCATTTCGTACTCGGCGGCGCGACACCGGCGGACTCACCGTTTCTGCGGCGGCCGGATCTGCTGCGCAGTCTGATCAGCTACTGGCACAACCATCCTTCGCTGTCGTACCTGTTTTCCGGCCTCTTCATCGGCCCGACATCCCAGGCACCACGCGTCGACGAGGCGCGTAATGACGCCTTGTACGAACTGGAAATCGCTTTCGCGCAGATGCCGGAACCGGGCGAGGAATGTGCACCGTGGCTGGTCGATCGACTGTTGCGCAATCTGCTGATCGACGTCACCGGCAATACCCATCGCGCCGAATTCTGCATCGACAAACTGTATTCACCGGACGGCGCCACCGGGCGTCTCGGCTTGTTGGAACTGCGCGCTTTTGAAATGCCGCCCCATGCGCGCATGAGTCTGGCTCAGCAGTTGTTGCTGCGGGCACTGGTCGCGCGCTTTTGGCGCGAGCCTTATGCGCCGGCGAAACTGGCACGCTGGGGCACCGAGCTGCACGACCGTTTCCTGCTGCCGCACTTTATTGAACAGGATTTCGCCGACGTCATCGTCGAACTGAACAACGCCGGTTATCCGCTGCGTGCGGAATGGTTTGCCGCACATCTGGAGTTTCGTTTTCCCAAGGTCGGTGACTACGCCGTCAATGGCATCGAGCTGGAGCTGCGTCAGGCGCTCGAACCCTGGCATGTGCTGGGCGAGGAGGGCTCGGCGGGCGGCACGGTGCGCTACGTCGATTCATCGCTGGAGCGCTTGCAGGTCAAACTCAACGGCCTGCCGCCACAGCGCTATCTGCTGACCTGCAACGGCGTCGCGGTACCGTTGCACTCGACCGGGCGGGTGGGTGAGTTTGTCGCCGGGGTGCGCTTTCGGGCCTGGCAACCAGCCAACTGCCTGCATCCGACCATACCGGTGCACGCGCCGTTGGTGTTCGACCTGCTCGATACCTGGATGGGGCGTTCGCTGGGTGGTTGCCAGTACCACGTCGCCCATCCCGGTGGGCGCAATTACGAGACCTTGCCGGTCAATGCCAATGAAGCGGAGAGCCGGCGCATGGCGCGGTTTTTCCGCCTCGGACACACGCCGGGGAAACTTCCCGTACCAAAGGTAGAAATCAATGACGAGCTACCGATGACCATCGACCTGCGCCGTTACTAGAGCCTACGCAACACGCGGATTTTTCGTATATCCGCGTGTCATGTGCCTGCGTTAGTCTGACCGTTCCCTGCTGTCTGCCGAGCTTTCCATGCCTGACCTGTTAGACCGCTACCCGCTGACTGCGGGCACCTATCACGAACTGCTCGACGGCAGCGGCGCAGTGCGTGCGCATTGGCAGCGCCTGTTCGATCAGTTGCAGCGCAGCAGCCCGGCGCAACTGGTGCAGCGCCAGGCCTTGCTGGCGCGGCAGATTCAGGAAAACGGCGTCACCTACAACGTCTATGCCGATCCAAAGGGCGCTGACCGGCCGTGGGAGCTGGATCTGCTGCCCCATGTGATCGCGGCAGATGAGTGGCAGCAATTGTCCGCCGGCATCGCTCAGCGTGCGCGCTTGCTCAATGCAGTGCTGGCGGATCTGTACGGTCCGCAGCGGTTGATCAGCGAAGGCCTGCTGCCCGCCGAGCTGGTATTCGGACACAACAATTTTCTCTGGCCCTGTCAGGGCATTGCCCCGCCCGAGTCAGCCTTTTTGCATTTGTATGCCGTGGATCTGGCGCGCACGCCGGATGGTCGCTGGTGGGTCACTGCCGATCGCACCCAGGCGCCGTCCGGGGCCGGGTATGCGCTGGAAAACCGCACCATCGTCTCTCGGGCCTTTCCTGATTTGTACCGGGATCTTAAGGTCCAGCATCTGGCCGGTTTCTTCCGCACCTTGCAGGAAACCCTGGCCCGTCAGGCACCGGAGGGCGATGACGCACCGCTGGTGGTGCTGCTGACACCGGGGCGGTTCAATGAAAGTTATTTCGAGCACCTGTATCTGGCGCGTCAGCTCGGTTATCCGCTGGTCGAGGGCGGCGATCTGACGGTGCGCAATGCCACGGTGTATTTGAAAACCCTCAGCGGCCTGCGCCGGGTGCACGCGATCATGCGCCGCCTCGACGATGATTTCTGCGACCCGCTGGAACTGCGTACCGACTCGGCGCTTGGCGTCCCCGGTCTGCTTGAGGCGGTGCGTCAGGGGCGGGTGCTGGTGGCCAATGCGCTAGGCAGCGGGGTGCTGGAATCGCCGGGGCTGCTGGGGTTTTTGCCGAAGATCAATCAATACCTGTTCGGCGAAGAACTGATCCTGCCGTCGATCGCCACCTGGTGGTGCGGTGAAGCGCCAGTGCTGGCGCAGGCGTTGGAAAAACTTCCGGAGCTGCTGATCAAACCGGCGTTCCCGTCGCAGAGTTTCGCGCCTGTTTTCGGCCGTGACTTGAATGAAAGTCAGCGCCTCGAGCTGGCGCAGCGTATGCAGGCACGGCCTTATGCCTACGTCGCGCAAGAGCTTGCGCAACTGTCGCAGGCGCCGGTCTGGCAAGCCGAAGACGGTCATCTGCAACCCCGCGCGATCGGCATGCGCATGTATGCGGTGGCCAGCCACGATGGCTACCGCGTATTGCCGGGTGGTCTGACTCGAGTGGCGGCCGACGCCGATGCCGAGGTGGTGTCGATGCAGCGCGGCGGGGCGAGCAAGGACACCTGGGTGCTCAGCGACCGTGCGCCGAGTGGCGAGCAGTGGAAGGCGCAGCGCAATGTCGGCGTGCACGATCTGGTGCGGCGCGATCCGTACCTGCCGTCGCGGGTGGTGGAAAATCTGTTCTGGTTCGGTCGCTACTGCGAGCGCTGTGACGACAGTGCGCGGCTGCTGCGCATCATGCTCACGCGTTACGTCGATGGCGATGATCCGCAGGCGCTGCAAGCAGCGGTCGATCTCGGCGAGCGGCTGGCGCTGTTGCCGGATGAGGGCGAACTGCCGGAGCGCCTGCTCGCTGCGATGCTGGGCGAGGATTGGTCGTTCAGCCTGCGCTCCAATTTGCAACGCCTGCAATGGGCCGCCTCGCAAGTGCGCGGCAAGCTGTCCCGGGAAAACTGGCAGGCGCTGGTCGAATTGCAGCGCGAGGCGCTGGAGCTGGAAGTCGATGAACCGGACTTCGGCGAACTGCTGGATTTTCTCAACCGTCTGGTGATGTCGCTGGCAGCGCTGTCGGGGTTTGCCCTGGATGACATGACCCGTGACGAAGGCTGGCGTTTTCTGATGATTGGCCGGCGCATCGAACGCCTGCAATTTCTCAGCAGCAGTCTGGCGGCGTTTCTGCGCGGTGCGGGTGCGTTCGATCAGGCGGGGCTGGAGTGGTTGCTGGAGTTGGGTAACAGCAGCATTACCTATCGCTCGCGCTATCTGGCGGTGGCGCAACTGATTCCGGTGCTGGATTTGCTGCTGCTGGATGAGCAGAACCCCCACGCGGTGCTGTTTCAGCTGAAACTGGTGACACGCACGCTGAAACGCCTGAACGACGATTTCGCCGCGCCTCGGGAAACCGCGCTGCCGCAACTGGTCGAGCGCCTGGCGCGGTTTGATCTCGGTTGTCTGGAAAATCCTTTGTTCGGCAAATCCAGCGTACGTGCCGCGCTGGATGGTCTGGCCGATCTGTTGCAGGACATCGCCGAAGCCAGCGGCCAGGTATCGGATCGTCTGGCCCTGCGCCATTTCGCCCATGTCGATGATGTCAGCCAGCGAACGGTGTCCGTGTGATGAGCGCTCAATATCAGATCTTCCACGACACCTGTTATCACTACGACAGCCCGGTTTCCCTCGCGCAGCAACTGGCGCACCTGTGGCCGCGCGAATGCAGCTGGCAGCGCTGCACCGAGCAGCAGTTGCTGATCAGCCCCGAGCCGACCATGCGCCGTGACGAACTGGACGTGTTTGGCAATCCGTTGACGCGTCTGGCATTTGAACGGCCCCATGACCAATTGCAGGTCAACGCCCGGCTGACGGTCGAGGTGCTGGCGCGGCCGGCGCTGGAATTCAACCAGTCGCCAGCGTGGGAGCAGACCCGCGATGCGCTGACTTACAGCAGTCAGCCGTTGTCCGCCGACTTGCTCGAAGCCTGTCGCTACCGGTTCCAGTCGCCTTATGTGCATTTGAAGCGCAGCTTCGTCGAGTTCTCGCAAAGCTGTTTTCCGCCAGGGCGACCGTTGCTGCTCGGGGTGCAGGCGCTGATGCAGAAGATCTTCAGCGAATTCACCTTCGATGCCGAAGCCACCCAGGTGGCGACGCCGCTGGTGGAAGTGCTGGAGCGTCGACGCGGCGTCTGTCAGGACTTCGCTCATCTGATGCTGGCCTGTGTGCGCTCGCGCGGTCTGGCGGCGCGTTATGTCAGCGGCTACCTGCTCACCCAGCCGCCGCCGGGGCAGCCACGCCTGATCGGCGCCGACGCCTCGCATGCGTGGGTATCGGTGTTCTGTCCGGTATCGGGCTGGGTGGATTTCGATCCGACCAACAATGTGCAGCCGGCGCTGGAACACATCACGCTGGCGTGGGGGAGGGATTTCTCCGATGTGTCGCCGCTGCGTGGGGTGATTCTCGGTGGCGGTAATCACGACCCGGAAGTGCGGGTCACGGTGATGCCTCAGAATTGATGAGTTTTCAGATGTGGGAGCGAGCCTGCTCGCGATAGCGTCAGGTCAGCCAATGGATTTGTAACTGATACACCGCTTTCGCGAGCAGGCTCGCTCCCACAGGGATTTTGGTGTGTCAGGGAAATCAGGGCTGTGAGGGCCGGCAGCAGAACTGCCAGCCCCGTCACAAATCCGCAGGGTCTGATTCGATCATCAAACCCGGTGGGGCTCAGGCGTCGGGCGTCTGATCTTTCGGTGCATCGGATGCATCAACATCATCATCGGTCGCCACTTCACCGTCAGGGTTCAGTGCCGCTTCTTCAGCGGTTTGCTTCTTGCGCTGAAGCTTTTCCTCTTTCTTCTGTTCCTTTGCCAGGTCTCGTTGACGTTTGGCGAAGGAGTAATTGGGTTTGGCCATGGGCGATCCTCTGGGGTCGAAGGTGAGGTTGAGCGGCGCGTATTCTGCCCTGTATCGGTGTCCGGGGGTTAACCGGGTTTTTGGTCGACCCACTTGGGCGTGACGGTCGGCTGCCACTGATCGAGGGCGTCGAGCAGGGAATCTGGCGATTCGCTCACTTGCAGCATGTCACGGTGTGGCGCGCGAACGAAGCCTTCGCCGACGATATGATCGAGAAAAGCCGTGAGTTTGCTGTAGAAACCGTTCACTTCCAGCAGCCCCAAAGGCTTGCCGTGGTAGCCGAGCTGGCCCCAGGTCCAGACTTCGAACAGCTCTTCCAGCGTGCCAAGGCCGCCGGGCAGGGCGATGAACGCGTCGCTTAGCTCAGCCATCCGCGCCTTGCGCGCATGCATGCCGTCGACCACCTCCAGGCGCGTCAGGCTTTTGTGGCCGATCTCCTTGTCCATCAGGCTTTGCGGAATGATGCCGATCACTTCGCCGCCAGCGGCGAGCGCGGCATCAGCGACAATGCCCATCAAACCGACGGCACCACCGCCGTAGACCAGCGTCAGATTACGCTCGGCCAATGCCCGGCCGAGGGCCACGGCAGCTTCGGTGTAGGCCGGCACGGTACCGGCGTTGGCACCGCAAAACACACAAACGGATTTCAGCGACATGCGTTACTCCTGAGTCGATCAGTCGCACAGGGTAACGGCTGGCACGCTGCGCTCCAAGGACTAGACTTCGCGTTCGGGTGATTCAAAAGTGCCGCTGGCGCCACAAGCGTAGGCGGCGAGCAAGCTGCACAACAGGCCGTTGAAGAACATGACTGGCACTCCGTTTCAGTAGGTGGACCGATCATAGGCCTGGCCCAACGAAATGGCCGTTAGATTGTGTCGATGAGTGTCATAGCCTGAAAGTTGTATACAATTTTTGACTCAAGTCATATGAACTTGCGATGATTTCAGGCAGTCTTTCCACCACTAGTGTTTTTGTTAACCCTGCCTTGGAGATTCACCATGTTTTCCAAAGTTGTTGCGGTATCCCTGCTGGCGCTGGCCAGCAGCCAATTGATGGCTGCCGAGTGCAAAACCACCGTTGATTCCACCGATCAAATGTCCTTCAACACCAAGGAAATCGTGATCGACAAGAGCTGCAAGACCTTCACCGTCGAACTGACCCACTCCGGCAACCTGCCGAAGAACGTCATGGGCCATAACCTGGTGATCAGCAAAGAAGCTGACATGCAGCCAATCGCTACCGACGGCCTGGCAGCCGGTATCGACAAGAACTACCTGAAGGACGGCGACGCCCGCATCATCGCCCACACCAAGATCATCGGCGCCAAGGAAACCGACTCGGTGACCTTCGATGTGGCCAAGGTAGCTGACGGTGGCTACGGCTTCTTCTGCTCGTTCCCTGGCCACATCTCGATGATGAAAGGCACCATCGTCGTCAAGTAATCAGGGCCAATGTGGGAGCGAGCCTGCTCGCGAAGAGGCCATCCGCTTCACTGATGGCCAAAGAAAAAGCCCGCGGAGGATCGCTCCTCAGCGGGCTTTTTCATGCCGTTGAAAAATCAAGGCGCAAACGGCATGACCCGCTTGTGATGAGTCTTGTTGTACGTATCGACGATGATCTTCGCCGCCTCGTCCCGCACCGTTTCCCCGTGCAGGAATGCATCGATCTCGGCATAGGTCACGCCGTGCGCCGCTTCGTCCGGCTTGCCCGGTGACAAGTCTTCGAGGTCAGCCGTCGGCACTTTCTCGACCAATGACTCCGGCGCGCCAAAACTGCGGGCAATGGCGCGCACCTGATTTTTCACCAGGCCGCTGAGCGGGGCGAGGTCGCAGGCGCCATCGCCGAATTTGGTGAAGAAACCCATCACTGCTTCCGCCGCGTGGTCGGTGCCAATCACCAGGCCGCCCGCCACCCCGGCAATCGTGTACTGCGCCACCATGCGCATACGCGCCTTGGTATTGCCCAGCACGAAGTCGACCGACGCCGCCGGTTTGCCTTCGAACGCCGACACCTGAGCTGCCAGCGCCTTGACCGCCGGGCCGATGTTCACGGTGTGGATTTCGTCAGGGGCGATGCAGTCGAGCGAGGCCTTGGCGTCGTGCTCGTCGAACTGGGTTTCGTAGGGCAGGCGCACGGCGATGAATTTGTAGCGGTCGTCGCCGGTTTTTTCGCGCAGTTCACGTACCGCGCGCTGGGCCAGCAGGCCGGCGGTCAGTGAGTCGACGCCGCCGCTGATGCCCAGCACCAGGGTCTTGAGCCCGGAATTGACCAGACAATCCTGAATGAACGTCAGGCGCCGGGCGATTTCGGCCTGCAGGGCCTGGTCGTCGGCGAACGGTGGTTGCACCTTGAGCTGCTCAGCAATCTCACGCTGTACGGCTTGCATGAATTCACTCCTTGCTAGATAGACTGGATTCGGCAGGAACCTGAAACACATGTCGCAAATAGGCGACGAAATTCGGATCTTTGCAGTGGGTCTTGCCAGGCTCGTCGGAGATCTTCGCCACCGGCTGGCCGTTGCAGGCGGTCATTTTAAGCACGATGCTCATCGGTTCGACACCCGGGATATCGCAGGTGAGGTTGGTACCGATGCCGAAGCTCACATTGATGCGACCGTGCAGCGCGCGGAAAATCTCCAACGATTTCGGCAGGGTCAGACTGTCGGAGAACACCAGGGTCTTGCTCATCGGGTCGATGCCGAGCTTGTGGTAGTGCGCGATGCACTTTTCGCCCCACGCCACCGGGTCCCCGGAATCGTGGCGCAGGCCGTCGAAGAGCTTGGCGAAGAACAGATCGAAATCGCCAAGAAACGCATCGGTGGTGATGCAATCGGTGAGGGCAATGCCGAGCAGGCCACGGTACTCGCGAACCCAGCAATCGAGGGCGGCGATCTGGCTGTCGATCAGACGCGGGCCGAGTTGCTGGTGGGCCATGATCCACTCATGGGCCATGGTGCCCAGCGGTTTCATGTCCAGCTCGCGGGACAGATGCACGTTACTGGTGCCGACGAAACGCCCCGGGAAGTCATGCTTGAGTACGTTGACCACTTCGGCCTGCACGCCAAAGGAAAAGCGCCGGCGCGTGCCGAAATCGGCGACCTGCAATTGCGACAGCTCATCGGCCGAGGCATTGGCGGTCAGCCAGTCGAACTTGCGATACAGCTGTTCGCGTGCCTGCTCCAGCGAGGTCTCCCGGTAGCGATAGCGATTGCGCACTTCGCTGACGATCGCCAGCAGCGGCACCTCGTAGAGGATTACGTGCAGCCAGGGTCCGCGCAGGCGGATAAACAACTCGCCATTCTCGATGCCGGTGTGCAGGTAGCGCAGGTTGAAGCGAAACAGGCCAAGGAAGCGCAGAAAATCCGGTTTCAGGAAGCTGATGCGCTCAAGGAAGCTCAACTGATCGGCACTCAGGCTCAGCTCGGCCAGACGCTCGATCTGATGACGGATCTCGGCCAGATACGGACGCAGATCCTCGGCATTGCGGCAACGAAACTCCCATTCGACTTCGACGTTGGGGTAGTTGTGCAGCACCGCCTGCATCATCGTCAGCTTGTAGAAGTCGGTGTCGAGCAGGTTCTGCACGATGCGATCGGCAAACACACTCTCGCTCATAAACGGGTCTCCAGTTGCGCCGCGCCTGGCGCGGTCTATATCGATGGCGCTAGTGGCGCATATCGGCGGTGGGGATTGCCAGCATTTTTTCAGAGCACCGCAGATCCACTGTGGGAGCGAGCCTGCTCGCGAATGCGGTGTGTCAGTTAAAGATGATGTGGCTGACCCGACGCTTTCGCGAGCAGGCTCGCTCCCACAGGGATCCCGGTTGACCTCACACCGGGCTATCGATTTGTTCAAGCATCCATTTCACAAAATCCCGCACTTTCGGCACTTCCGCCGCGTGCTCCGGGTAGGCCAGGTAATAGGCATCGCTGCTGGGCATCGCATGCTGCCAGGGTATGACCAGTTTGCCTTCGGCCAATTCCTCTTCCACCAGAAACCGCGGCAGCAGCGCCACGCCACAACCGACCTGGGCGGCGCGGATGCACATGTAAAAGGTTTCGAAACGCGGCCCGTGGTAGCTGTGTTCGGTGTGGTAGCCCTGACTGTCGAACCAGTCGTGCCAGGCTTGCGGTCGCGAGGCATTTTGCAGCAGCACCAGGTCGGTGAGTTGCGTCGGGTCAGTGAATGGCGCGTCCGGCAGGCTGCCCGGGGCGCAGACCGGTACCAGTTGTTCGCCGAACAACTTCAGGCATTCGGTGCCTGGACGCGAAGCCTGGCCGAAATAGAAGGCCAGATCGCTGCGCCCCTGCAACAGATCATCGGCTTCCTGTTCGTTGCACAGATCCAGATGAATCGACGGATGGCGCAGGCGCCAGCCTTTCAGGCGCGGCACCAGCCAACGGGCGCCGAAGGTCGAAGGGGTGGAAACGCGCAGGACTTCGGTTTCGCCGCCGTAGGAACGCAGGTAATGCGTCGACATCTCCACTTGGCTGAGGATTTTTCTGACCTCGACCAGATACAAATCCCCGGCCGGCGTCATCTGCAAGCGCCGACGCACGCGGCGGAACAGCAAGTGCTGCAACAGTTCTTCAAGCTGCGCGACCTGTTTGCTCACCGCACTCTGGGTCAGGTTCAGCTCTTCGGCGGCGCGGGTAAAACTCAGGTGCCGGGTCACGGCCTCGAAGCATTGCAGCGCGGTGATCGAGGGCAAGTGGCGTTTGTTCAGCATGGCCAGTCCTTTTTCTTGTCTTTCGCCAGGCAGCATGAATAAACGGAATGATATCTGGCGTAAAGGTCGTTTGTTGCATCGCCGCAGTGAGGCTACAACTAAAGACCTGCCCGGCCATGCGAAAGATGGCCGCACACATTCTGTTTTTGCTTGAGGAGAGACCGATGGTAGCTGCATTGCTTGATCGTCTGGGAGTCAACCCGGCCCTGTACCAGAACGGCAAAGTGCCGGTGCATTCGCCCATCGACGGCAGCGAAATTGCCTCGGTGAACTGGGAAGGCGCTGCCGAAGTCGAGCAACACATCAGTCGCGCAGATCATGCATTCGAGCACTGGCGCAAGGTGCCGGCGCCGCGTCGCGGTGAGCTGGTGCGCCAGTTCGGCGAAGTGTTGCGCGAGTACAAGGCCGACCTCGGCGAGCTGGTGTCGTGGGAGGCCGGCAAGATCACTCAGGAAGGTCTGGGTGAAGTGCAGGAGATGATCGACATCTGCGACTTCGCCGTCGGCCTGTCGCGCCAGCTGTACGGTCTGACCATCGCCTCCGAGCGCCCGGGCCACCATATGCGTGAAACCTGGCATCCGCTCGGCGTGGTCGGCGTCATCAGCGCGTTCAACTTCCCGGTCGCAGTGTGGGCGTGGAACACCACCCTGGCGCTGGTCTGCGGCAACCCGGTGGTGTGGAAGCCATCAGAGAAAACCCCGCTGACCGCGCTGGCCTGTCAGGCGCTGTTTGATCGCGTAGTGAAGAATTTCAGCGATGCCCCACCGAGCCTGTGCCAGGTGGTGATCGGCGGTCGCGATGCCGGCGAAGCGCTGGTCGATGACCCGCGTGTCGCGCTGATCAGCGCCACCGGCAGCACGCGGATGGGGCGGGAAGTGGCGCCGAAAGTCGCCGCGCGTTTCGCCCGCAGCATTCTTGAGCTGGGCGGCAACAACGCGATGATCCTCGGCCCGAGCGCCGATCTGGATATGGCGGTGCGCGCGATTCTGTTCAGCGCCGTCGGCACCGCCGGGCAACGCTGCACCACCTTGCGCCGTCTGATTGCCCATGAGTCGGTCAAGGAAGAAATCGTCACTCGCCTCAGGGCTGCCTATTCGAAAGTACGCATCGGCCATCCGCTGCAAGGCAATCTGGTCGGCCCGCTGATCGACAGGCACAGCTTCGAAAACATGCAGGATGCGCTGGAACAGGCGCTGAGCGAAGGCGGCCGGGTATTCGGCGGCAAGCGCCAACTGGAAGAGCAATTCCCCAACGCCTACTACGTATCGCCGGCCATCGTGGAAATGCCCGAGCAGAGCGACGTGGTCTGCAGCGAAACCTTCGCGCCGATTCTCTACGTGGTCGGCTACAGCGATTTCGAAGAAGCGCTGCGCCTGAACAACGCCGTGCCGCAAGGCCTGTCATCGTGCATCTTCACCACCGACGTGCGTGAGGCCGAGCGGTTCATGTCGGCGGTCGGCAGCGACTGCGGCATCGCCAACGTCAACATCGGCCCGAGCGGTGCGGAAATCGGCGGTGCATTTGGTGGCGAGAAAGAGACCGGCGGCGGCCGTGAATCCGGCTCCGATGCCTGGCGCGCGTACATGCGCCGGCAGACCAACACCGTCAACTACTCGCTGGAATTGCCGTTGGCGCAGGGCATTACATTCGACTGAAAGGTGGAGATCGTCTGTAGGAGTGAGCACTGTGGCGAGGGGATTTATCCCCGTTCGGCTGCGAAGCAGTCGTCGCTTTTGAAATTTTGGGGCCGCTCCGCGACCCAGCGGGGCGGTGCGACGTTTCGCTAAATCCCCTCGCCACAGGGGGCTCACTCAGGTTTGTGTGTTTGTTGGGTTTCTGTTGGAGTCTGGCAATGCCGTTACGCGAAGAATGTCTGTGGGAAACGCTCACGCCACAACGCCCGGATAACGCCGCGCTCAGTGGCGAGGTCAAGGTCGATGTCTGTGTGATCGGCGCCGGGTTCACCGGGTTGTCAGCGGCGCTGCATCTGTTGGAAAAAGGCAAAAGCGTCTGCGTGCTGGAAGCGCATCGCGCAGGGCATGGTGGCTCCGGGCGCAACGTCGGGCTGGTCAACGCCGGCATGTGGATTCCTCCGGACGAGATCGAAGCCGGGTTCGGCGAGGCGGTCGGCAGTCAGCTCAACCGCATGCTCGGTGCGGCGCCGGCGCTGGTGTTCAGCCTTGTGGATAAATACGCCATCGATTGCCAATTGCGCCGCGAAGGCACTTTGCACATGGCGCATAACGCCAAGGGCGAGGCGGATCTGCGCAGTCGCGAGCAGCAATGGAAACGTCGTGGCGCGCCGGTCGAACTGCTCACCGGCAAGGCCTGCGAGCAAGCCACCGGCACGCAGAAAATCGCCGCCGCGTTGCTTGATCGCCGCGCCGGCACGCTCAATCCGATGGCCTATGTCACCGGGCTGGCCAATGCCGTGCGCGGGCTCGGCGGGCAGATGTTCGATCATTCGCCGGTGACTCGCCTCGAGCGCATCGGGCAGAACTGGTCGGTGCAAACCGCCCAGGGTTCGGTACTCGCCGAACAAGTGGTCATCGCCTCCAATGCTTACACCGAAGGCGACTGGACCGAACTCAAGCGCAATTTCTTTCCCGGTTATTACTACCAGGTCGCCTCGGTGCCGCTCAGCGAAGACGCCGCGCAGGAAATTCTCCCGGGCGGGCAGGGCTCGTGGGACACCCGTCAGGTGCTGAGCAGCATCCGCCGCGACAAGGACGGGCGCCTGTTGCTCGGCAGCCTCGGCAATGGCAACCAGAAACCGACCTGGTTTCTCAAGGCCTGGGCTGATCGGGTACAGCAGCATTACTTCCCCAATCTGAAGCCGGTCGAGTGGGAATGCACCTGGACCGGGCGCATTGCGTTTACCCCTGATCACCTGATGCGCCTGTTCGAACCGGCGCCGGGACTGGTGGCCGTCACCGGTTATAACGGTCGCGGCGTCACCACCGGCACGGTGGTCGGCAAAGCTTTTGCCGATTACCTGTGCAACGGCAATCCGCAGGCACTGCCGATTCCCTTCGCACCGATGCAACCCCTGGCCGGTGTGGGCTTGCGCAGTTGCCTGTACGAGGCGGGGTTTTCCCTGTATCACGCGGGCCAGTGCCTGCGCATCGTCATTTGAGTGTTGAAATTTGTTGCCGCAAGCGGCGCTTTTGCATCCAGCGACTAGCCTGTAATGGTGCGGGTTGTAGCAGTCCCGCACCAGCAGTGTGCAGTTCGGTGACGCGGGCTGTTACAGGCTGGTTGCACGTCGTTTGCCGCTGCGGTTGCAATGATGGCGCGTGCGGGTTGCGCCTGAAAAAACAAATGGTTTCACCTTCCGCGGTTTAGACGGTTGCACGCCCAATGAAAATGGGACCGAAACAGTCGAAATAACAACAACGCAGCGACTTTTTGAAGAATAAAAAACCGATGGCACGGGCCTTGCTCTGAGCTTTGAGTGAAGTGAAGTCGCAGTGCCAACTAAAAAAAACCTTGGAGCACCACCTCATGTCCCAGACGTTTTACAAGAAAGGCTTTCTGGCCCTCGCAGTCGCTACTGCGCTGGGTGTTTCTGCGTTTGCTCAAGCTGATATCAAGATCGGTGTAGCGGGTCCTATGACCGGTGCCAACGCGGCATTCGGCGAGCAGTACATGAAGGGTGCACAGGCGGCGGCCGATGCGGTCAACGCGGCGGGTGGCGTCAATGGGGAAAAAATCGTCCTGGTCAAAGGCGATGACGCCTGCGAACCGAAGCAGGCAGTGACGGTCGCCAAGGACCTCACCAACCAGAAAGTCGCCGGCGTGGTCGGGCACTTCTGCTCCTCGTCGACCATTCCAGCGTCGGAAATCTACGACGAAGCCGGGATCATCGCGATCACCCCGGGCTCGACCAACCCGCAAGTGACCGAACGCGGTCTCAGCGCCATGTTCCGTATGTGCGGACGTGACGACCAGCAAGGCATCGTTGCCGGCGACTACATCGTCGACATGCTCAAGGGCAAGAAAGTCGTCGTGCTGCACGACAAGGACACCTACGGCCAAGGCCTGGCGGACGCCACCAAGGCTCAGCTGGAAAAACGCGGCGTCAAGCCTGTGCTGTACGAAGGCCTGACCCGCGGCGAGAAAGACTTCAGCACCATCGTTACCAAGATCCGTGGCGCCGGCGCCGATGTCGTCTACTTCGGCGGCCTGCACCCGGAAGCCGGTCCACTGGTTCGCCAGCTGCGCGAACAAGGTCTGAAAGACGTCAAGTTCATGTCCGATGACGGCATCGTGACCGACGAGCTGGTGACCACCGCTGGCGGCCCGCAATTCACCGACGGCGTGCTGATGACCTTCGGCGCCGACCCGCGCCTTTTGCCTGAAAGCAAGACCGTAGTGGACGCGTTCCGCAAGGCCGGCACCGAGCCTGAAGGCTACACCCTGTACGCCTACGCCTCGGTTCAGACCTTGGCGGCAGCGTTCAATGGCGCGAAGAAAAACGACGGCGAAGCCGCTGCCAAGTGGCTGAAGGCCAACCCGGTGAAAACCGTGATGGGCGAGAAGACCTGGGACGCCAAAGGCGACCTGAAAGTCTCCGACTACGTGGTTTACCAGTGGGACAAGGACGGCAAATACCACCAGCTGGAAAAGCAGAAGTAAGGGCTGAAGCGATCATCTGATCACTACCGAGCCCCTGTGGGAGCGAGCCTGCTCGCGAAGACGCACTGACAAACAACCTCTGCGTTGAATGTTCAACCGCTTTCGCGAGCAGGCTCGCTCCCACAAAGGGGTTCCGTGTGGTCAGGGCTGATCACGCTCCGACATTGCTCCGACGTACATCTGTATTTTTCCTAGAAGAACCGCGCGCCCTTGGCGCGCAGGTTCTCACTGCGTGAGATTGCGTTATGGATGGTATTTTCCTGCAGCAACTGGTCAATGGCCTGACCCTCGGGTCGGTCTATGGCCTGATCGCCATCGGCTACACAATGGTCTACGGCATCATCGGCATGATCAACTTCGCCCACGGCGAGGTTTACATGATTTCCGCTTACCTGGCGGCAATCAGTCTGGCTCTGCTGGCTTACTTCGGTATCGAATCCTTCCCGCTGCTGATGCTCGGCACGCTGATCTTCACCATCGTCGTCACGGCGGTGTATGGCTGGGTCATCGAGCGTGTTGCCTACAAACCCCTGCGTAACTCGACCCGCCTGGCGCCGCTGATCAGCGCTATCGGTATTTCGCTGATTCTGCAGAACTATGCGCAGATCGCTCAGGGCGCCAAACAACAGGGCGTGCCTACGCTGCTGACCGGTGCCTGGCGTGTTGAAGTCGGTACCGGCTTCGTACAACTGACCTACACCAAAGTCTTCATCCTGATCGCCGCGTTCGTCGGCATGGGGCTGCTGACCTACGTCATCAAATACACCAAGCTCGGCCGCATGTGCCGCGCGACCCAGCAAGACCGCAAGATGGCCTCGATCCTGGGGATCAACACCGACCGGGTGATTTCCTACGTGTTCATCATCGGTGCAGCCATGGCGGCACTGGCCGGTGTGCTGATCACCATGAACTACGGCACGTTCGACTTCTATGCCGGCTTCATCATCGGCATCAAGGCGTTCACCGCAGCGGTTCTGGGCGGCATCGGTTCACTGCCCGGCGCGATGCTCGGCGGGATCATCCTCGGCATCTCCGAGTCGCTGTTCTCCGGTCTGGTCAACTCCGACTACAAAGACGTGTTCAGTTTCTCGCTGCTCGTCCTCGTACTGGTCTTCCGGCCGCAGGGTCTGTTGGGCCGTCCTCTTGTGTCGAAGGTGTAAGCGATGTCTGCAACCACTGAAAAATCCATCGATATCAAAAAAAGTCTGGTCGAGGCGATTCTTGCCGGCCTGATTGCGCTGATCGTGTTCGGGCCGATTGTCGGCGTGGTCCTCGACGGCTACAGCTTCAACCTCGAAGCGACTCGCGTGGCGTGGATCATTGCCATCGTCATGGCCGGTCGCTTTGCCCTCAGCCTGTTCCTGCAAACCCCCAAGGGCCTGAAGATCCTCGACGGGTTCGAGAGCAGCGGTTCCGGCGTGCACGTGCTGCCGGCAGATTACAAATCGCGGCTGCGCTGGATCATCCCGCTGATCATTGTGCTGGCGATCATCGTGCCGTTTGTTTCCAACTCCTACCTGCTCGGCGTGGTCATCCTCGGTTTGATCTACGTGCTGCTGGGGCTGGGGCTGAACATTGTGGTCGGTCTGGCCGGGCTGCTCGACCTTGGTTACGTGGCGTTCTACGCCATCGGTGCCTACGGTCTGGCACTGGGTTATCAATATCTGGGTCTGGGTTTCTGGACCGTGCTGCCGCTGGCGGCGATCACCGCAGGCCTGGCCGGTTGCATTCTCGGTTTCCCGGTGCTGCGTCTGCACGGTGACTATCTGGCGATCGTGACCCTGGGCTTCGGCGAAATCATTCGTCTGGTGCTGAACAACTGGCTGTCCCTGACCGGCGGCCCGAACGGCATGCCGGCGCCACTGCCGACGTTCTTCGGCCTGGAGTTCGGCAAGCGGGCGAAGGATGGCGGAGTACCGTTCCATGAGTTCTTCGGTCTGACCTACAACCCCGACGTGAAGTATTACTTCATCTACGCAGTGCTGTTCCTGGTGGTGCTGGCGGTGCTGTACGTCAAGCATCGGCTGGTGAAGATGCCGGTCGGTCGCGCCTGGGAAGCGCTGCGTGAAGATGAAATCGCCTGCCGCTCGATGGGTCTCAACCATGTGCTGGTCAAGCTCTCGGCGTTCACCATCGGTGCGTCGACGGCGGGTCTGGCCGGGGTGTTCTTCGCCACCTATCAAGGCTTCGTCAACCCGACCTCGTTTACCTTCTTCGAATCGGCGCTGATCCTCGCCATCGTCGTGCTCGGCGGCATGGGCTCGACCATTGGCGTAGTCATCGCCGCGTTTGTGCTCACCGTCGCTCCGGAACTGCTGCGCGGCTTCGCTGAATACCGCGTGCTGCTGTTCGGCATCCTGATGGTGTTGATGATGATCTGGCGACCACGCGGGCTGATCCGCATCAGCCGCACCGGGGTCAAACCACGCAAAGGTGCCATTCACTACGAGAGGACTGCGCCATGAGTGAAGTCGTACTCTCTGTTGAAAAACTGATGATGCATTTCGGTGGCATCAAGGCGTTGAGCGATGTCAGCCTGAAGGTCAAACGCAATTCGATCTTCGCCCTGATCGGACCCAATGGTGCCGGCAAGACCACGGTGTTCAACTGCCTGACCGGTTTCTACAAGGCCACGGGCGGCAAGATCGAACTCAATGTGCGCGGCCAGCAGACCAACGTCATCCAGTTGCTGGGCGAGTCGTTCAAAGCGACCGATTTCGTCTCGCCGAAATCCTTCCTCAGCCGCATGTACTACAAGATGTTCGGCGGTACTCACCTGGTGAACCGTGCAGGTCTTGCCCGTACGTTCCAGAACATTCGCCTGTTCAAGGAAATGTCGGTGCTGGAAAACCTGCTGGTGGCGCAGCACATGTGGGTCAACCGCAACATGCTCGCCGGCATCCTCAACACCAAGGGCTATCGCAAGGCCGAGAGCGATGCGCTGGATGTCGCGTTCTACTGGCTCGAAGTGGTCGATCTGGTCGACTGCGCCAACCGTCTCGCCGGTGAACTCTCGTACGGCCAACAACGCCGTCTGGAGATCGCTCGGGCCATGTGCACGCGGCCGCAGATCATCTGCCTCGACGAACCGGCCGCCGGCCTCAACCCTCAGGAAACCGAAGCGCTCAGCGCGATGATCCGGCTGCTGCGCGACGAGCACGATCTGACCGTGGTGCTGATCGAACACGACATGGGCATGGTCATGAGCATTTCCGATCACATCGTGGTTCTCGACCACGGCATCGTCATCGCCGAAGGCGGGCCGGAAGCGATCCGCAACGATCCGAAAGTGATCGCGGCCTATCTGGGCGCCGACGAAGAGGAGCTGGTATGAGCCAACCGATCCTCGAACTGCGCAATCTTGACGTGTTCTACGGCCCGATCCAGGCGCTCAAAGGCGTTTCACTGCAGATCAACGAAGGCGAGACCGTCAGCCTGATCGGCTCCAACGGTGCCGGCAAGTCGACCTTGCTGATGTCGATCTTCGGCCAGCCGAGAGCGGCGGGCGGGCAGATTCTCTATCAGGGCGTCGACATCACGCAGAAGTCCTCGCACTACATCGCCTCCAATGGCATCGCGCAGTCGCCGGAAGGGCGGCGGGTTTTCCCCGACATGACCGTCGAGGAAAACCTGCTGATGGGCACCATCCCGATTGGCGACAAGTACGCCAAAGAGGACATGCAGCGCATGTTCGAGCTGTTTCCACGGCTTGAAGAGCGGCGCAATCAGCGGGCGATGACCATGTCTGGCGGTGAACAGCAGATGCTCGCCATCGCCCGTGCGCTGATGAGCCGGCCGAAGCTGTTGCTGCTCGATGAACCGAGCCTGGGTCTGGCACCGATCGTGGTGAAGCAGATCTTCGCCACGCTGCGCGAGTTGGCGAAAACCGGGATGACGATTTTCCTCGTCGAGCAGAACGCCAACCATGCGCTGAAGCTGTCGGACCGGGCGTATGTAATGGTCAACGGCGAGATTCGCCTGACCGGCACCGGTAAAGAACTGTTGGTGAATGAGGAGGTGCGTAACGCCTATCTGGGCGGGCACTGATTCTTCTCGCGGTTGTACACAGCCCCGGCGACGAGAGTCCCGGGGCTTTTTTATTTTTTGGAATCCACCACAGGTAAATTAGTAATTCCCAAAATTGTGGAAAACAAATTCCCCAAGCTGCCAAAGCGCGACATATAGACGCTGCAAATGGCTGTTTTTCCACAGTTTTGACTTGTCCCCGGTTACTGTGGAACTGGCTGTGAATAACGTGGGTGTATATAGTTGAAGGCCTTGTAATCCGTGGCCTCCAGGCTTGTGGTTGTTTTTTGATCAGTAAGTTTCAAGCAGGCGTGAGGCGCCATTGTCAACCTTTTTATAGTGCATCCGGGTCGGGTACTGTCGTGTGTAAAAGCCTGTGGATAAGTCTGTGACTAAACTCTGGAAAGACCTCGCGGAGCGCCGTAATTGCTGGCCTCGCGCAATCACCCGGTTGCACCGTCCGTCGTGCAAAATGCCCTGTGCCGCACATCCCCCGCCTCACGGTCAAGCAAAAAACTTTCCATTTCGCCCGCAAAGCCTTGTGTGGCGTGGCTTTGCGCGTTTGCACTTGCCCCCGGAAACTGTGGAGCAGACTGTGGATAACATGCGTGCACATGGCTACAGGCCACGCTGGCTATGGTCTTGGCAGGTCTGGTTGTTTTTTGTACAGCTGGCAAGTGTTGCCCGTATCCGCGAGGGCGGGCATGCTGCCTGCTGATTTTCTATTCCAAGGGCTGCCGTGGCGGCCGAAGCAAGGAGAACACGATGTCCGACACCCTGTTTATCACCGGCGCGACGTCCGGTTTTGGTGAAGCCTGTGCCCGTCGTTTTGCCGAGGCTGGCTGGAAGCTGGTTCTGACCGGCCGTCGTGAAGAACGCCTCAATGCCCTGTGCGCCGAACTGTCGAAGCAGACCGAAGTGCATGGTCTGGTCCTCGATGTGCGCGATCGCAAGGCGATGGAGGAGGCAATCGCCAACCTGCCGCCGTCGTTCGCCAAACTCCGTGGCCTGATCAACAACGCTGGCCTGGCGCTCGGCGTCGACCCGGCGCCGAAGTGCGATCTGGATGACTGGGACACCATGGTCGACACCAACGTCAAAGGCCTGATGTACGCCACCCGCCTGCTGCTGCCTCGGCTGATCGCCCACGGCCGTGGCGCCGGTATCGTCAACCTCGGTTCCATCGCCGGCAACTATCCGTACCCGGGCAGCCACGTGTACGGCGCGAGCAAAGCCTTCGTCAAACAGTTCTCGCTGAACCTGCGTTGCGACCTGCAGGGTACTGGCGTGCGGGTCAGCAACATCGAACCCGGCCTGTGCGAAAGCGAGTTCTCGCTGGTACGTTTCGCCGGTGATCAGGAACGCTACAACGCCACTTACGCTGGCGCCGAGCCGATCCAGCCGCAGGACATCGCCGAGACGATCTTCTGGGTCATGAACACCCCGGCGCATATCAACATCAACAGCCTGGAGCTGATGCCGGTGAGCCAGACCTGGGCCGGGTTTGCCATCGAGCGTAACAAGGCTTGATACCGCATTGAGGCCATTCGCGAGCAGGCTCGCTCCCACATTGGACATGCATTTTTCCCTGTGGGAGCGAGCCTGCTCGCGAAAAGGCCGGCACAGGCAAAACAGGACGATAAGCTAAACTCCGCACTCAACCAGCCCACTGCATTCGGCGGTGTGCAAGGTTTCATGAGGAGTTCAAGTGAGTAACCGAGGTGAGCAGGCACTGCTCAAACAATCGACGCTGCTGATGCTGGCGGTGTCGATTGCCGGGATCGGCACCGGTTTTGTTTCAGGTTCGCAATCCATCCTGTTCGATGGCTTTTTTTCGCTGATCGCGACATTCATCAAAATCCTGATGCTGATCACCGCCCGGCTGATCGCCAAGCAAAGCAATCAGCGTTTCCAGTTCGGCTTCTGGCATCTGGAACCGATGGTGTTGCTGATCGAGGGCAGCTTCCTGCTGTTGATCGCCATCTACGCCTTTCTCAACGGCGTGTTCGGCATCATCAATGGTGGCCGTGATATCGAGTTGGGTCTGGTGATCGTCTACGCGGCGGTATTCACCGTCGTCGAGTTCGCCTACTTCTTCTACGTGCGTCAGCGTAATCGCACGCTCAAATCCAGCCTGATCCAGTTCGACAACATCAGTTGGCTGGTGGACGCGATGCTGTCTGTGGGCCTGTTGATCAGTTTCCTCGCGGCGCTGCTGCTCAAGTCTCAGGGCTATGGCGAGTGGGCGGTGTATGTCGACCCACTGATCCTCATCGTGCTGGCCCTGACCATGCTGCCCCCGGCGTTAAAGATCCTCGGCCCGGCATTGCGTGATGTGCTGGGTATTGCCCCAGACACTCTGGACGAGCAGGTCAGGCAGGTCATGGAGGTGGCGAAGGTCGAGCATGGTTTCGACGATTACGTGTCCTACGTGCAAAAGCACGGTCGGGCGCGGTTCATCGAAATTCATGTGGTGTTGCCGGCGGATTATCCGCTGCGCGATGTCGCGCAGCTGGATGCGCTACGTGAGCAGATATCGGCGCAGTTGGGTGAACCGGATGCGGCGAGGTGGCTGACGATCAGCTTCACCGGGGACAAGAAGTGGATTGCCTGATCTGATCCGGATGTCTGCTGAGAACACAGTAACCCTCTAGCCCCAAAATCCTGCTTTGCACGAGTCAGCGAAGATATTCAGCCAGTCCGCTATAACAAGTCGCCAAATGATAAGGCGTAGTCGAAGGCATGTCCTTGCGGCTGACCTCCCCATTTTCATCCCGACACTCATGCCAGCCGCCGGCATGCAGAAACCGCTGCTGCAACGCCTGCAACTGGCGCAGCACCATCGCTTCGCTGTCCGCCCGCAAGGTCAGCGCACGCAGGTATTCGGCCTGAGCCCAGATGCGCTGGGTCGAATCCCTCGGCCGTCCACTGCCATCCAGATCGAGCATCGCCCGTACCGCGCCGCAGGAGTCCAGCACGCCGTACTGCTCGGTGAAGGCAAATGCCCGATCCAGCGCCCGGTGGAGTTTCGAATCGCGCAACAGCGCCGACGATTGGAGCAGGAAATACCATTCGAACTGGTGCCCCGGCTCGTACCAGTTATCCACAGCGCCCAGCGGCTTCTCCATCAACACGCCATATTGCGGATCGACGAATTGCTTGTGCATGGCTGTGCATAACTCAAGCAGGGCGTTGTGCGTCTGCGAGTCTTCACGAACGGCGAGGGTCGCCAGAAAAGCTTCGGCCAGATGCATCAGCGGATTTTGCAAGGGACCGGTTTGCAGGGTGAGCCAGTCACGCTCAAGGCAGGCTTCGTACAAACCGTCGCCGGTGGCGAATCGGCGGCCGATGATTTCCAGCGCGGCGTTCAATGTCGACTCGGCCAGCGAATCCCGGGACTTGTCCCAGTAATGCGCGCAGGCAAAGAGGATGAAGGCGTGGGTGTAGAGATCCTTGCGCTGGTCCAGCGGCTTGCCCTGTGCGTCGATGCTGTAGAACCAGCCGCCATGCTCGGCATCATGGAAGTGCCGTTGCAGGGAACGGAACAGCGCGGCGGCGCGGACTTCGGCGTTATCCACAACCCCGATCAGGCTGGAGAACAGATACAGCTGCCGTGCGCAGGCCATCGCCCGATAGCGTTGCGCTGGCAACGGCTGGTGTGTAGCGTCCAGCGCCTCATAGGGCAACGCCATGTCGGCATTCCAGCCCGGGCCTTGCCACAGCGGCACGATCACGTCGAGGAAGTGCTGCTGCACTTGGCCAAACAGGGCGGTCAATTCGGGCAGGGCGGTGGAGCGGGAAGCGTGGGGCATGGGCGGGCGTCACGGGCTGGGGCGATTGCGCGACATGGTAGCAGAGAGCACTGCTTGAGAGAGGCGGTGTCTGTCAGGCCGTCTTCGCGAGCAGGCTCACTCCCACAGTGGATTTGCAGCGAACACAAAACCTGTGGGAGCGAGCCTGCTCGCGAAGAGGCCAGTTCAGGCAATAAAAAATTAGCCTGCGAGCAACCACACCCCAGTCGCCGCCGAAGCCGCACCCGCCAACCGCACCAGCGGCGCCGCTGCCTGCGGAAGAACTCGCACCACGCCATAACCGAGCGCATGCAAAACCGCTGTCGCTGCGACGAACCCGGCCGCATACGCCCACGGACTGCTCATGTCCGGCAACTCCAGCCCATGCGCCACGCCATGGAACAGCGCAAACAGCGCCGTCGCTGTCACCGCCATCACCAGCGGCGGACGCACGGCCAGTGCCACGGCCAGGCCCAGCGCCAATACCGAAGCAGCTATCCCGCTTTCCAGCGCCGGCAACTCCAGCCCTTCAAAACCGAGCAAACCTCCGAGCAACATGGTGCCGACAAAAGTGCACGGCAGCGCCCAGCGCGCCGCGCCTTGTTGCTGCGCCGCCCACAAACCGACGGCGAGCATTGCCAGCAAGTGGTCGAGCCCGCCGATCGGGTGGCTGATGCCCGCGACGAGGCCGCTGTCGCCATGCCCCGGATGAGCGAACGCCAGTGCCGGTGTCAGCAGCAACGCCAGAGCGCCAAGAATGCGTTTGAGTGTCATGGATAAGCTTCCTTGTTGATAAGTGGATCAGGCGGCGGTCAGCAGGCCCTGACGTTCGATGAAGGCGATGATTTCCTCGAGGCCCTGACCGGTTTTCTGGTTGCTGAAAACGAACGGCTTGCCGTTGCGCATGCGTTTGGTGTCGCTGTCCATCATTTCCAGCGAGGCGCCCACCAGTGGCGCCAGGTCAATCTTGTTGATCACCAGCAGGTCGGACTTGCAGATCCCCGGGCCGCCCTTGCGCGGCAGCTTGTCGCCGGCGGAGACGTCGATCACGTAGATGGTCAGGTCCGACAGCTCCGGGCTGAAGGTCGCCGAGAGGTTGTCGCCGCCGGACTCCACCAGAATCAGATCCAGCCCGGGAAAGCGCCGGTTCAGTTGATCGACCGCTTCGAGGTTGATCGAGGCGTCTTCACGGATCGCCGTGTGCGGGCAGCCGCCGGTTTCCACGCCGATGATCCGCTCCGGCGCGAGGGCTTCGTTGCGCACCAGGAAATCGGCGTCTTCGCGGGTGTAGATGTCGTTGGTGACCACGGCGAGGTTGTAACGCTCGCGCAGGGCCAGGCACAGGGCCAGGGTCAGCGCGGTCTTGCCGGAACCGACCGGGCCGCCGATGCCGACGCGCAGAGGTTGTGTATCCATTTCATTCTCCAAAATAAACAGCCCTAAGAGCGGAACAGACGGCTGTACTGGCGCTCGTGGGCCATGCACGCCAGGGACAGGCCAAACGCGGCGCTGCCGATGTGTTCGGGATTTATGCGAGTCGCGTCGTGCTGCGCCTGTTGCAGCAGTGGCAGCAGTTCGCTGGTCAGGCGCTGGGCGGCTTGCTGGCCCAGCGGCAGGGTTTTCATCAACACGGCGAGCTGGTTTTCCAGCCAGCTCCACAGCCACGCGGCAAGAGCGTCCTGCGGGCTGATGCCCCAGGCGCGTGCCGCCAGTGCCCAGCACAAGGCCAGGTGCGGTTCTGTGGTCTGGTCAAGAAAGTCGCGGGCGGGCGCATCGAGTTCCGGCAAACCGTTCAACAACTGCTGCAAGGAGTAACCCATCTGCCGGCTCTCCAGATGCAACTCACGGGTTTCGCGACTGGCGCGGTGGCTCTCGCAGAGTTGTCGTAATTCGGCCCAGTTTTCATCTGCTGCGGCTTGGCAATGCGCCAACAGCAGCGGCGCTTCGAAGCGGGCGAGATTGAGCAGCAGTTGATCGCTGATCCAGCGGCGGGCGGCGTCAGGGTTGTGGACCCGGCCGTTATCCACCGCCATTTCCAGACCCTGGGAATAGCTGTAGCCGCCAATCGGCAGTTGCGGACTGGCCAGACGCAGCAGCGCCCAGGCCGGATTCACAGGCGCACGCCGAACTGATGGAGTTTCGGCGCGTAGTTGAAGTCTTCGTCACCGTGGCGGGAATGATGATGGCCGCCACCGTAGGCGCCGTGTTCCGGCTGGAACGGCGCTTCGATGGCCTCGACTCGGGCGCCGAGCTGTTCGAGCATCGCTTTGAGCACGTAATCGTCGAGCAGGCGCAGCCAGCCGTCGCCGACTTGCAGGGCGACGTGGCGGTTGCCGAGGTGATAGGCCGCGCGCGTCAGTTCGAACGCATTGGCGCAAGTGACGTGGAGCAGTTGTTCGGGACGGGCGCAGACGCGCACGACACGGCCGTCTTCGGCCTGCAGACATTCGCCGTCATACAGCGGTGGCTGGCCGCGCTCCAAAAACAACCCGACGTCTTCGCCTTCGGCACTGAAACAGCGCAAACGGCTTTTGCTGCGCGCTTCGAAGGTCAGGTGCAGCTCGGCGGCCCAGACGGGTTGAGGGTCGATTCTGCGATGAATCACCAGCATCGGAAAGCTTCCAGCAATGAACGTTGATTGGGCTAGAGCAAGCGCCGCGCCAATCGGGCGATCTGTAGGAAATAGCTGTCGGCGCGTGCCTGATCTTTCAACAGGTGCGGCGATTCTGGAAGGTTTTGGTGCATGAAGGATTTGTCATGCACCAAAGCGAGGCCATGACGGATGTTCAATGTGGGAGCGAGCCTGCTCGCGAATGCGCGGTGTCAGACAGATGTATTCAGCTGATCCAGCGCTTTCGCGAGCAGGCTCGCTCCCACGGGGCTTTGCGCTGTGTCAGATAGAGAAGGGATTACTCAGTACTGCCCAGCCCTTGCCAGTGCTTGAGGCCGATGAAGATGAAGCGCAGTTGCTGGGTGATCTTCGCCTGCGGGGTCAGGTGCTCCGGCAAGGCCTCGGCGGGTGGGTCGATGATGTCGGGGAGGGTGGCGAACACCGATTTGACGATCAGGTCGGCCATCACGCTGAGGCCGGCCAGATCCAGATGTTGCAGCTTGGGCATCAGCGCCAGGTCCGCCGCGAGGTCGGCGCTGATGTTCTCCCGCAGGCGTCCGATTGCCTGACGTACCGGCAGCGAGCCGCCGTATTGTTCGCGGGCGAGAAACAGGAATTGCGAGCGGTTGGCGTTGACCACATCAAGGAAGATGCGCACCGAAGCGTCGATGATGCCGCCCATGACGAATTCATTGTGCCGCACCAGGCGGATGGTCTCGCGGAAGGTCTGGCCGACTTCACTGACCAGCACCAGCCCCAACTCGTCCATATCGGCGAAGTGCCGGTAGAAACCGGTGGGCACGATGCCGGCGGTCTTGCTCACTTCGCGCAGGCTCAGGCTGCCGAATCCTCGGCCGCTTTCCATCAGGTGGCGGGCAGCGTCCATCAGGGCGTTGCGGGTCTGTTGTTTCTGTTCGGCGCGGGGCAGCATCGCAGGGTGTGTTCTTCGGCAGGACAAGCGCCGCACTCTAGCAAATCGGCTTTGTCGGCGTCGAACGGGGAGTCATGCAGCGAGGGATTCACAGAAGCTGAAAAGTCAAAAGCCCAATCCGCTGATTGGGCTTTTTCGCTGGGCCGTCATAGGCTCAGCTCACGGCGCTGTTGCGTTCGATCACACGGTCACCACCACCTTCGGCGAGGGCTTGACCTTGTGGAGTCTTGTCGTAGCCGTCTTCCACCAGACCTTTTTCTTCGAGACGATTGCGGCCGTTTTCGGCTACAGCCTGGCCTTGTGGCGTCTTGTCATAGCCATCTTCAACCAGACCTTTTTCTTGGAGGCGGTTGCGACCGTTTTCAGCCAGAGTCTGACCTTGTGGGGTTTTGTCGTAGCCGTCTTCAGCGAGAGTCTGGCTGAACACCGAGTGGCTGTCTTTGACTTGCGGAGTGGCCTGATCGGCAGCGGGCAGGGCGAAAGCAGTGCTGGCTAGCATCGACAGGGTAAGGCTGAGCAGTAATTGGCGTTTCATGATAGTGGCTCCTTGGGAGGGCAATAAAGTGGGTACGAGGGCAATGCTACTCTCGATAAGTCGATATAAAAGTTCATAAACGCAATGGTAATAATCAACAGAATTGATTGTTCGGCGCGAAGGCTCTAGATCGGGCCTTTGCGGGCGACGGTTTTGCACCGTCGTGGGTATTTTCGACTCACTCGCGCCTCGCAAAAGTGCGGGTCGCGGTAACACTGCTCGACCGATCGGTCAGTTTTGCCGGCCTTTTTATGGCTTAAACTGCCTTTCAATTAAACCTGCGGGCCTTTCGCCAGTCACAGACTGCATAGGGGCCGCTTCGGTCTGCCGTTTCAGCTGTGCGTCGGGATGTCCGGCGTGCGGTCGTGATCAGGAGCTTTGTGCATGACGCGCACTGGAAAAATCTTCAGCTGGACCTTCGCCATCCTCGCGCTGCTACTGGCAGCCTTGATTCTGATCATCGTGTTTTTCGACTGGAACCGGATCAAACCCACGATCAACGAGAAAGTTTCGGAAGAACTGCACCGGGCGTTTGCCATCAATGGCAACCTCGCTGTGATCTGGCAGCGCGAGCCGGAAGAAGGCGGCTGGCGCTCTTGGGTGCCGTGGCCGCACGTGGTCGCCGAGGATCTGAGTCTGGGCAACCCGGACTGGTCGAAACAGCCGCAGATGGTCACGCTCAAACGCGTTGAACTGCGCATTTCGCCGCTGGCCCTGCTGGCCCAGCGCGTGGTGATTCCGCGCATCGACCTGACCGAGCCGAATGCCGAACTGCAACGTCTGGCCGATGGCCGCGCGAACTGGACCTTCAAATTCGATCCCAAGGACCCGAACGCCGAGCCGTCGAGCTGGGTGGTCGATATCGGCGCGATCGGTTTCGACAAGGGCCACGTGACCCTCGACGACCAGACCCTGAAGACCAACCTCGATGTGTTGATCGACCCGCTCGGCAAGCCGATTCCATTCAGCGAGATTGTCGGCGACAAAGCGGCGAAAACCGCTCAGGACAAGGGCGGCGCACCGCAGGACTATGCCTTTGCACTCAAGGTCAAAGGCCAATACCACGGGCAGAACCTCACCGGGCAGGGCAAGATCGGCGGGCTGCTGGCCTTGCAGGACGCGAGCAAGCCGTTCCCGTTGCAGGCCCAGGCGAAGATCGGCGACACCCGTATCGAACTGGCCGGCACCCTGACTGACCCGCTGAATCTCGGGGCCCTCGACCTGCGCTTGAAGCTCGCTGGCGACAGCCTCGGCAATCTTTACCCGCTGACCGGCGTGACGCTGCCGGACACCCCACCGTATTCCACCGACGGCCACCTGATCGCCAAGCTGCATGACGAGGCCGGGGCGAAATTCACTTATGAAAAATTCAACGGCAAGATCGGCGACAGCGATATTCACGGCGACTTGACCTACGTGGCCAGCCAGCCACGGCCAAAACTCAGCGGTGCGTTGCTCTCCAATCAACTGCTGTTCGCCGACCTTGCACCGTTGATCGGGGCTGATTCCAACACCGAGCAAAAGGCCCGTGGCGGCGCGAGCAAGCAGCCGGCAGATAAAGTCCTGCCGGTCGAAGAATTCAAAACCGATCGCTGGCGCGCCATGGATGCCGATGTCGAGTTCACCGGCAAACGCATCGTCCACAGCGAGAAGCTGCCGTTCAACGACCTCTATACCCATCTGAAACTCAACGACGGCGAACTCAGCCTGGAACCGCTGCGCTTTGGCGTTGCCGGCGGCACCCTGGATGCGCTGATCCGCCTCAATGGCCGCACCGAGCCGCTGGAAGGCCGGGCGCGTTTGACCGCACGCAAATTCAAACTCAAGGAGCTGTTCCCGACTTTCGAGCCGATGAAAACCAGTTTCGGTGAGCTCAATGGCGACGCCGACATCAGTGGCCGGGGCAACTCCGTGGCCAAGCTGCTCGGCGGCGCCAACGGCAATCTGAAGATGCTGATCAACGACGGTGCGATCAGCCGTGAGCTGATGGAGCTGGCCGGGCTCAACGTCGGTAACTACGTGGTCGGCAAGATCTTTGGTGACAAGGAAGTGAAGATCAATTGCGCGGCCGCGGACTTCGACATCAAGACCGGCCTGGCCACGACACGGCTGTTTGTCTTCGATACCGAGAACGCGATCATTTACATCGATGGCACAGCGAACATGGCTACCGAGCAACTCGATCTGACCGTGACCCCGGAATCCAAAGGCTGGCGTCTGATCTCGCTGCGCTCGCCGCTGTATGTGCGCGGCAAGTTCATCAAACCGGATGCCGGCGTCAAAGCCGTACCGTTGATGCTGCGCGGGGCGGGGATGGTTGCGCTGGGCGTGATAGCCGCACCGGCGGCGGGATTGCTGGCGCTGGTGGCGCCGAGCGGTGGCGAACCGAATCAGTGCGCGCCGTTGCTGGAGCAGATGAAGCAGGGCAAGGCGCCGGTGACCGTTAAACCCAGCAAGTAATGCGGCGTCTCTGAAGGCGCCTTCGCGAGCAGGCTCGCTCCCACATTCGAACGCATTTCTTCAATTGAAATACGTTCCAGTGTGGGAGCGAGCCTGCTCGCGAAAGCGGTGTGACGGGATTACAGATCGTTAAGGATATCCGCCATGTCGTCGGCGTGTTCTTCTTCCTGGGCGAGGATGTCTTCGAAGATGCGGCGGGTGGTCGGGTCCTTGTCACCGATGTACTGGATGATTTCGCGGTAGCTGTCGATGGCGATGCGCTCGGCCACCAGATCTTCGTAAACCATTTCCTTGAGTGTGTTGCCGGCCACGTATTGCGCGTGGGACATCTTGCTCAGCAGGTCAGGGTTGAACTCCGGTTCGCCGCCCAGTTGCACGATGCGTTCGGCGAGGCGATCGGCGTGCTCGGCTTCCTGGTTGGCGTGCTCGAGAAATTCGTCGGCGGCGACGTTGGCTTTCAGGCCGTTGGCCATGAAGTAGTGGCGCTTGTAGCGCAAGGTGCACACCAGCTCGGTGGCCAGCGACTCATTGAGCAAACGCAGTATTTCCTCACGGTTGGCGTTGTAGCCCTCGGTGACCGCGCCGTTTTCCACGTGTTGCCGCGCGCGTTCGCGCAGGGTTTGAACATCAGACAAATGCACGTCACTCATTTCATTCTCCTGGAGGCTAATCCGATAGGCGCCACGTTCTGAAGACGCGGTCGCTACCCAGGTTGTGAGTCTTGAGCGAAGCGAAAAGTTTTATGCGATTTACGCCGGACGCGCTGCAGGAACTGCTGAAGACTGCGATGTCGGGAGAGTCAGACCGGTTTCGGTGGAGCGGATCGTGGCGGGCTGAAGTAGGCTCATCGTTCAGTTGTCATCGTCACGCTGGATGCTTGGCGGGCGTCTTGCAGGTCTGGCATCCACTCACCGCGCACAAGGATGTAATCCATGTCGACACGTTATCCACTGGTGCTGGTGCCGGGCATGCTCGGCTTTATCCGGCTGGTGCTTTACCCGTATTGGTTCGGCATCATCAAGGCCTTGCGCCGTGGTGGTGCGACGGTGGTCGCGGTGCAGGTCTCGCCGCTCAACTCTACTGAAGTGCGCGGCGAGCAGTTGCTGGCGCGGATCGAGGAAATCCTGCGCGAGAGCGAGGCGCAAAAGGTCAATCTGTTTGGCCACAGCCAAGGCGCGTTGACTGCACGGTATGCGGCGGCGAAGCGTCCGGATCTGGTCGCCTCGGTAACATCGGTCGCCGGGCCGAATCATGGCTCCGAACTGGCGGACTATCTGGAAAAGCACTATCCCGCCAACAGCGCCAAGGGGCGCTTGCTCGAAGCGTTGCTGCGCCTGATCGGCTGGGTCATGGCATTGCTCGACACGGGTTATCACGGGCCGAAACTGCCGGTGGATATCCACGCTTCCCACCAATCGCTGACCACGGCGGGCGTCGCATTATTCAATCAACGTTATCCACAGGGGCTGCCGCAAACGTGGGGCGGGCAGGGGCCGGAAGAGGTCAATGGTGTGCGCTATTACTCCTGGTCAGGGACGCTGCAACCGGGCAAGACCGATCGTGGCGGCAATCTTTTTGACGGCACCAACCGCAGTTGTCGCTTGTTCGCCAGGACCTTCGTCCGTGAGCCGGGGCAGTGCGATGGCATGGTCGGCCGTTACAGCTCGCATCTGGGCACGGTGATCGGTGATGACTATCCGCTGGATCATTTCGACATCGTCAATCAGTCGCTGGGACTGGTGGGCAAAGGCGCGGATCCGGTACGGCTGTTTGTCGAGCATGCGGCGCGGCTGGAGGCTGCAGGGTTATAGCCAAACAGACCGCGTCATCGTTCTTCGCGAGCAGGCTCGCTCCCACAGGTGTATGCATTTCAACGTGAGAGCGAGCCTGCTCGCGAAGGGGCCTTATCAGGCAACGCCGACCCGCCGGCCCAGCACCGTGGTCCAGCGCTCCGACAAAACCACCCCACCCAAGGTCAGCAACCCGCCCACCAGGTGATACATCGCCAACTGTTCCTTCAACACCACTGCTGCAATCAACGCGGTAATCAATGGCAGCAGATTGAAAAACAACGTCGTTCGGCTCGGTCCCAGCCGCTGCACTGCCTGCATCCACGCCAGCGGCGCGACCATCGAGGCCAGCAGGCATGCATACAGCACCAGCGGTACGTTCTGCAGGTTCAGCCCGGTCTTCGGCGACATCGCGAACAGCGGAAACAACACCACAATCGCCACCAGCACCTGCAAGTACAGCAGCACCAATGGCGGCAGGCGCAGTTGCCACTTTTTCAGCAGCGTGCTGTAAACCGCATAGGCCAGCGTCGCGACCAGCATCATCGCATCGCCCAGATTGACCCCGTGTTGCAGCAGCGCATCGAGGCTGCCGGATGACACCACCACCAGCACGCCAGCGAACGACAGCACCGCACCGACCAGCGCACCAGCCGTCAGGCGCTGGCCGAGGCTGATGATCGCCATGGCCAGCGACATCAATGGCATCAACGACAGGATGATGCCCATGTTGGTCGCGGTGGTCAGTGTTGCGGCGAAATAGGCGAGGCTCTGATACACCGCCATGCCGAGCACGCCGAGGATGAAAATCCGCCCCAGGTTCGGCCGAATCTGCGGCCAGTGGGCGATGACTTTCTTCAGCATGAATGGCGTGAACAGCACGCCGGCCAGCAGCCAGCGATAGAAACCGATCTCGGCGGGGAAGATCGCGCCGACCGCCAGTTTGTTGATCACGGTGTTGCCGGCCCAGATGAAAATCGCCAGCAGGGGAAACGCGTATTGCATGGGACAAAAACCAGAACGTTGATGAAGCGCGATTATCGCCTGTCTGGATGCAGGCCTATACTGCGAACCGGACAACCTGCCTGTGCATCCGGACAGCATGAACAGCAAACACATCGATCTGCTCGATTTCAGCGAATTGCCGTCAGCGGTGTATTTCCGCTACGCCGATTTCAACGCCCACGAATATGCCGCGCCACACCGGCATCCTTGGGGCACGCTGGAATACGCGGCCCATGGCGTATTGCACATGGATGTCGACGGCAGCCGCTTCATGTCGCCGCCGCAGTACGCGGTGTGGGTGCCGCCCGAGGTCGAGCACAGTTTCTACAGCCATCAGCCGGTCAACTATCGCGCGGTGTGTCTTGATCCAAGTGTTTGCACACGGTTGCCGGCGCGGGCCTGCACCTTGGCGATCAGTGACATTCTCAAGGCGATTCTCAAGGACTTCGCTGCCCGCGATGTGAAGATTCCGGAGCATGAGGCCGATCAGCGTCTGGCCCAGGTATTGGTCGATCAACTGCAACAGGCACCGGTGCAGGAATGTTACCTGCCATATGCGAGCAGCCCGGGCTTACTGACGATTCTCGACGCCTTGCAGGCCGCGCCGGGCGACAACCAACCGTTGGCGCATTGGGCCGCGCAAGTGCATGTCAGCGAGCGCACCCTGGCCCGGCAGTTTGTCCGCGAGCTGGGCATGAGCTTTGGCGAGTGGCGTCAGCGCTTGCGTTATCTGGCGGCGATCGAGGCGCTGGAAACCTCGCGTTCGGTGCAGGAAATCGCTTTCGACCTCGGCTACAGCAGCGGCTCGGCATTCATCGCCATGTTTGCCCGTCAGGCGGGTTGTACGCCGGAGCAGTATCGGCGCAGCCACCTCGAGGGCAGGAAGGTGTAACAAGCTTTGACTACACTGCGACAGAGGCCGCATCCATCGGTGCGGCAACAAGGAGAAAACTCCATGAAGATGTTGCGTGTGCCGTTGTTGATGATCGGGCTGCTTGTGTGTTCCCAGGGTTTCGCCGCCACGGCGCAACAGAACAAGATGACCACCTGCAATGCCGATGCGACCGCCAAGAGCTTGAAGGGCGACGAGCGCAAGGCGTTCATGAGCACCTGCCTGAAAGCGGCACCAGCGGCCAACGATGGCAAGGAGCTGACCCCGCAGCAGCAGAAGATGACCACCTGCAATGCCGATGCGAAAACCAAGGCGCTGACGGGCGATGCGCGCAAGGCGTTCATGAGTGAGTGTCTGAAGAAAAAATAAGGGGGCGCCATGGGTGTCCGATTGACTCGGTCGGCTTGAGATTTTCCCTCACCCTAACCCTCTCCCGGAGGGAGAGGGGACCGACCGCATTGATGCCGACAGGAACTGGGGTCTGAAATACCGGGTCGATTGCGGATTCGGCACTGCACGTTCAGGTCGGAAAATTTTTCGAGCAACCCCCAATCTGTCCCCTCTCCCTCTGGGAGAGGGCTAGGGTGAGGGGGAAATTCGCAAGCCTTGCACGAAAATCCGAAACCCCGCATATCCCTAGTGCTAACCCCGGATCGCTGGCAGACTGCCCATCCTTTCACGCCGTTCGTTTTGAGGCTGTATGCCAACGTTTTCTCAGCGTCATGTTGTGTTCTGGGTCAGTTGCATCATCATTTTTGGCGGTTTGCTGTTGGTGCTGCCGCTGCGCCTGTTGCCGAGCCTGCTGGCCGGGTTGCTGGTGTTCGAGCTGGTCAACATGCTCACCCCGCAACTGCAACGGCTGATCGAAGGGCGGCGTGCGCGCTGGTTGGCGGTGGCGCTGCTCGGCACGCTGGTGGTGAGTGCGCTGGCGCTGATCTTCGCCGGCGCCATCAGTTTCCTCCTGCATGAAGCGGAAAACCCCGGCGCCTCGCTGGATAAGTTCATGGGCGTGGTCGATCGCGCGCGCGGGCAGTTGCCGCCGTTCATCGACGCTTATCTGCCGGCCAGCGCGGCGGAATTTCGCGTGGCGATCGGCGAGTGGGCGAGCAAGCATCTGGCCGACCTGCAACTGGTCGGCAAGGACGCTGCGCACATGTTCGTCACCCTGCTGATCGGCATGGTGCTCGGCGCGATCATCGCCCTGCAGCGCATCCCCGACGTGACCAAGCGCAAGCCGTTGGCCGCCGCTTTGTTCGACCGTTTGCATCTGCTGGTGCAGGCGTTTCGTAATATCGTCTTCGCGCAGATCAAGATTTCCCTGCTCAACACCGTGTTCACCGGGATCTTCCTCGCGGTGATCCTGCCGATGTTCGGCATCAAGCTGCCGCTGACCAAAACCCTGATCGTGCTGACCTTCCTGCTCGGCCTGCTGCCGGTGATCGGCAACCTGATGTCGAACACGCTGATCACCATCGTCGGCCTGTCGCTGTCGATCTGGGTGGCGATCGCCGCGCTGGGCTACCTGATCGTTATCCACAAGCTCGAATACTTTCTCAACGCGCGCATCGTTGGCGGGCAGATCAGTGCCAAGTCGTGGGAGTTGCTTCTGGCGATGCTGGTGTTCGAAGCCGCGTTCGGTTTGCCGGGGGTGGTGGCAGGGCCGATTTATTACGCGTATCTGAAGAGTGAGCTGAAGCTGGGCGGGATGGTCTAAGGCCAGGCAACTGAATTGAATGCATCTGTGGCGAGGGGATTTATCCCCGTTGGCCTGCGCAGCAGGCCCCTGCTTTCAAGCTCAGGAGCGGGGCCGCTTCGCGGCCCAACGGGGATAAATCCCCTCGCCACAGGATAAATCCCCTCGCCACGAAGGCTCTTCGCCACAGATTGTGATCAGGCCATCGAACCGTAACGCTTCATCGCTTCAATCGCCAAACCGCTACCAATGCTGCCAAAGATGTTGCCTTCGACATGCCGGGCGTTCGGCAGCATTGCCGAGACGCTGTTGCGCAGGGCCGGGATGCCGCTGGAACCACCAGTGAAGAACACCGTGTCGACCTGATCGACCGCCACGCCAGCGTCATTCAACAACTGCGTAACGCTGCCACGCACACGCTCCAGCAAGGCCTCGATCGCCGATTCGAACAGCGCGCGGCTCAGCTCGACGCTCAGCCCGGCTTCGATGCGGTCCAGCGGCACGTGGCGGCTGTCGGCGTGGGTCAGCTGGATCTTGGTTTCTTCCACTTCCATCGCCAGCCAGTGCCCGGCGCGCTGTTCGATCAGTTTGAACAGGCGATCGATGCCGCCGGTGTCTTCGATGTCGTAGCGCATGCTGCCCAGCGCCAGCGTGGATTTCTGCGAGTACACCGAGTTGATCGTGTGCCAGGTCGCCAGGTTCATGTGGTGGCTGGTCGGCATGTAGGCGCCGCTCTTCATGCGGCTGCCGTAGCCGAACAGCGGCATCAGGCCTTGCAGGCTGAGCTGTTTGTCGAAGTCGGTACCACCGATGTGCACGCCGCCGGTGGCGAGGATGTCATCGTGACGGTTGTCGAGACCACGACGCTCGGGCGACAGGCGCACCAGCGAGAAGTCGGAGGTACCACCGCCGATGTCGACGATCAGTACCAGCTCTTCTTTCTCAATGGTCGACTCGTAGTCGAACGCTGCCGCGATCGGCTCGTACTGGAACGACACATCTTTGAAACCGATTTTGCGCGCCACTTCGACCAGGGTGTCTTCGGCTTCCTGGTCAGCCAGCGGATCGTCGTCGACGAAGAACACCGGACGACCCAGCACCACTTGCTCGAATTCCCGACCGGCGGCAGTTTCGGCGCGGCTCTTGAGCTGGCCGATGAACAGCCCGAGCAGGTCCTTGAACGGCATCGCCGTGCCGAGGACGCTGGTGTCGTGCTTGATCAGCTTGGAGCCGAGCAGGCTTTTCAACGAGCGCATCAGCCGACCTTCGTAGCCTTCCAGATACTCGTGCAGGGCCAGGCGACCGTAGACCGGGCGACGTTCCTCGATGTTGAAGAAGACCACCGACGGCAGGGTGATCTTGTCGTCTTCCAGCGCGATCATGGTGTCCATGCCGGGGCGCAGCCAGCCGACGGTGGAGTTGGACGTGCCGAAGTCGATGCCGCAGGCACGGGCTGGAGAGGCGTCTTTCATGTCTTTCGGTTTCCGGTCAAAAAAACGGCCGCGCAGTGTATGCCAGTGCGCGGCAGATTCGAAGGCCGGTCATCCGCTATTTCGCCGGCAGCCAGCTTGAAAAGCGCCGCTTCGCCCCAAACTTGCTGGCATGGGCCGGCAGACACACCGGCGGTCGCAAGAACCGTCGTCCACTGCCGATAAACTTCTGCGGCGCCACCCGGTCACAAACTTGAGATCGGTCAACCCGGCACGTGCCAATCGGCGCATGCTGGTCTCGGCGCGAAATCGATAACGGATGGTGATCCTTCCATGGACTTCAAAGACTATTACAAGATACTCGGCGTGGAGCCGACAGCCGACGACAAGGCCATCAAGGCGGCCTATCGCAAGCTGGCGCGCAAATACCACCCCGATGTCAGCAAGGAAAAAGACGCCGAGGCCAAGTTCAAGGACGCCTCGGAAGCCTATGAAGCGCTGAAAAGCGCCGACAAGCGCGCCGAATACGACGAACTGCGCCGTTATGGCCAGCACGGTCAGCCGTTCCAGGGCCCGCCGGGCTGGCAGAGCCGTGGCGGCTTCGGCGGTGGCGGTGGCGACACGGGCGACTTCTCGGACTTCTTCAGTTCGATCTTCGGCAATCGCGGCCCCGGTTTCGGTGGCGCCGAGAGCCGCCAATCACGCGGACGCCGAGGGCAAGACGTGGAAATGGAACTGCCGGTCTTCCTCGAAGAAACCCTGTCGAACGAATCGAAGAAAGTCACCTTTCAGGTGCCGCAATACAACGCGCACGGCCAACACGTCAGCAACACCAGCAAGAGCCTGAACGTGAAGATTCCGGCCGGCGTGACCGACGGCGAGCGGATTCGCCTGAAGGGCCAGGGCGCACCGGGTATCGGTGGCGGGGCGAATGGCGACCTGTACCTGACCATCCGGTTTGCGCCGCACCCGAAATTCGATGTCGAAGGCGAAAACCTGATCATCACCTTGCCCCTGGCTCCGTGGGAATTGGCATTGGGCACTGAAGTGGCCGTGCCGACCCTGACCGGCAAGATCAACCTCAAGGTCCCGGCCGGCAGCCAGAACGGCCAGCGCATGCGCGCCAAGGGCCATGGCCTGCTGAACAAGGCCGGCGAACGCGGGTATCTGTTCGTGCAGCTCAAGGCCGTGATGCCGAAAGCCTCCGACGATGAGGTCAAGGCGCTGTGGCAGGAACTGGCGAAGAAAGCCGCGTTCAACCCGCGAGAGAACTTCTGAACCCGACGACGGAGTAGCCCATCATGAGCAGCCCCCTGATCGTTCAACTGGACCTGGCAGAATTCTGTGAGGCGGCCGATTTGTCGGACGTCTACGTGATCGAAATCGTCGAACACGGCATCCTCGAACCTCAGGGCGCGCAGCCCCGGGAATGGCGCTTCACCGATTACGAATTGGCCTTGGCCAAGCGCGCGGCGAAGCTGCGCCGTGATCTGGAACTGGAGTGGGAAGGCGTCGCGCTGGCGCTGGATCTGCTGGATGAGGTGAAGCAGTTGCGCGCCGAGAACCGCATGTTGCGCCAGCGGTTGGGGCGGTTGGTGGTCGAATAGGTTGTTTGAGGCGATGAGGTCTGATCCGGCCTCATCGCGAGTCGGCCCGCTTGTGCCGGGTTAGTGTTTGCGAGTGTTTCACCCGGTATGAACCGGCAGGATGGTCTGATAGTTTTCCGGGCACATGTTGGCAATGGATGCCGACGGTCGTAGCGCCAGCCAGACTGGCCAGCGCTGCGCAATCTTTGCAAGGAAGCCTGTCAATGCCAGTCAGACCCAAGCCGCCCAAGCCGGGCGCAGTCGATATCACCACCCCTGGGCGCACATCCCGGGATTCCGCCACGCACGGTATCGAGTCGCCGCACCTGACCCCCGGTCCGTTCATTCGCAAGACCCCGCCCGATACCAGCGAACCCGGCAGCAGCAAGCAGCAAATGGAAACTGCAATTGCGCCGCACAGCGTGCAAGTCCATCCGACGCCGTCTACCTCGGGTTCCGCCCCAACCGTTGCAGCCTCCGCGCTGGAGCGTTACCTGATCGCCTCGACAGCCCCTCTACCGCAAGCGGACGTTGACGGGTTTCGCCTATTCAAGGGTCGCCAATACGCGGACTTGCAGGGCGGTGGTACGGTGCTGATCGGCGTCGATGCCGAGACCGGTCTGCATCGGGCCCGGTTGTCCAGCGAGCTGCAGCCGTCCGGTCCAGTGCTTGCCTACGATCCGTTGAACAAGCACTGGTACTCGCTGGAGGATTTCAGCGCATCGCCGGACGCCGCCGTTGTACCGGGTAAAAGCCGCAGGGCGGCGCGGCAGAGTGATGAAGACTATGAGTCAGCCCTTGAAGAGCTGCCCGACGATGTCGATGCGGCAGATGAACATTTCTATCTGGCGTCCGAGTCGATGCCCGTCAAACCTTTCACTGCTGACGAGTTGAGTGCGATGCGCAGCGAAACGCGCTTTTCGTTTCTCAGCAATCGGCCCGGGGTCTACGACCGAGCCAATAACGGCAAATATCCATTCCGGGACATCGCCGGCACACCTATCCGCATAAAGAAGCTCCAGACCCTCGTGCGTTTCGAAGACGGCGGCCGATACACCTCCGAGCAGATCAAGCCGTACATCAAGTTTGGCGCCTACGAGCATGTCGCGCGGCTGTATGAAGAAAAGCTGCAATGGCGACTGTTCACCGAGGCCGACATGCGTGCGCCCGGTGAGCGGGCCCTGGTCGGCCAGTCCATGGTGGTTGCCAACCGGCGCATCAGCCGAGGCGAGGTGGTCGGCGTCTATGCTGGCGCCATCATGCCAGGACGTCTTGTGCCGCTGCCCCAGCAGTCATATACCATGAAGGTCGGCGTGCGTTACCAGCCAGGACCTGGATATCTGATCCCCGTCCAGCTGGCGATGGTCGGTGACACGATCATCTCCAGGATCAATACGCATTTCTGGTACAACGCAACGGGCAAGCCTGTTCGCCAGGCCACGGACGGTTATAACGTCGAATTCGTGCCATTCGATGTTGAAGCGCAACAGTTGATAGGCAAGGAACTGGTCACCCGCGACTTCATTCTCAACGCCATCTTCGCTACCGAAGATATTCCGGCAGGAACCGAGTTACGCATCAATTACAACTACAGCGACGCGGACATCGCGAAGTTGTTTCCGTGATCGCCTGAGCGATAGCTGCTGAATACGAACCAGCGAGTCCGTATTCAGCGCGCCCCCTAATCAAAACAGAAAATAGCGCTGCGCCATCGGCAGCGTTTCCGCCGGTTCGCACCACAGCAACACGCCATCGGCCTTGACCTGATAGGTCTGCGGATCGACATCGATGTTCGGCAAATAGTCGTTGTGGATGAGGTCGGTTTTCTGCACGTCGCGGCAGCCCTTCACCACAGCGATCTGCTTTTTCAACCCCAGAGCCTCCGGCAACCCGGCCTCCTGCGCCGCCTGGCTGATAAAGGTCAGGCTGGTGGCGTGCAGCGAGCCACCGTAGCTGGCGAACATCGGGCGGTAATGCACCGGTTGCGGTGTCGGAATCGAGGCGTTGGCATCGCCCATCAGGCTCGCGGCAATCGCGCCACCCTTGAGAATCAGCGTCGGCTTCACACCAAAGAACGCTGGACGCCATAGCACCAGATCGGCCCACTTGCCGACTTCGATCGAGCCGACTTCATGGCTGATGCCGTGGGTAATCGCCGGGTTGATGGTGTACTTGGCGATGTAACGCTTGGCGCGGAAGTTGTCGTTGCCCTCACCGTCCTGGGGCAGTGGGCCGCGCTGTTTTTTCATCTTGTCGGCGGTCTGCCAGGTGCGCGTGATGACTTCACCGACGCGGCCCATGGCCTGACTGTCGGAGCTGATCATCGAGAACGCGCCGAGGTCGTGGAGGATGTCTTCAGCGGCAATGGTTTCGCGGCGGATACGGCTTTCGGCGAAGGCGACGTCTTCGGCAATGCTCGGGTCGAGGTGGTGGCAGACCATCAGCATGTCGAGGTGTTCGTCGATGGTGTTGCGGGTGAACGGCCGGGTCGGGTTGGTCGAACTCGGCAGCACGTTGGGGAAACCGCAGGCCTTGATGATGTCCGGCGCGTGGCCGCCACCGGCACCTTCGGTGTGATAGGTGTGGATGGTGCGGCCCTTGAATGCGCCGAGGGTGGTTTCGACGAAACCGGATTCGTTGAGGGTGTCGGTGTGGATCGCCACCTGCACATCGTACTGGTCGGCGACGTTGAGGCAGTTGTCGATGCTCGCCGGAGTGGTGCCCCAGTCTTCGTGCAGCTTGAGGCCGATGGCACCGGCCTTGACCTGTTCGATCAACGGCTCCGGCAGGCTGGCGTTGCCCTTGCCGGTCAGGCCGATGTTCATCGGAAAGGCATCGGCGGCCTGGAGCATGCGCGCCAGATGCCACGGGCCGGAGGTACAGGTAGTGGCGTTGGTGCCGGTGGCAGGCCCGGTGCCGCCGCCGATCATGGTGGTGACGCCGCTCATCAACGCTTCTTCGATCTGCTGTGGGCAAATGAAGTGGATATGCGTGTCGATGCCGCCAGCGGTGAGGATCATGCCTTCGCCGGCAATCACTTCGGTGCCGGCGCCAATGGCGATGGTCACGTTGGGCTGCACGTCGGGGTTGCCGGCCTTGCCGATCGCGGCGATGCGCCCGTCCTTGAGGCCGACGTCGGCCTTGACGATGCCCCAGTGGTCGATGATCAGCGCGTTGGTGATCAGCGTGTCGACCACTTCGGCGGCGAGCAACTGGCTCTGGCCCTGGCCGTCGCGGATGACTTTGCCGCCACCGAACTTCACTTCCTCGCCGTAGGTGGTGAAGTCCTTCTCGACTTCGATCCACAGCTCGGTATCGGCCAGGCGCACCTTGTCGCCGACGGTGGGGCCGAACATGTCGGCGTAGGCGCTTCTAGAAATCTTCATGTGCTTGCCTTGGGATTCAATGATCGTTCCCACGCTCTGCGTGGGAATGCCGCCATGGACGCTCTGCGTCCGCCTTTTGTGACGCGGAGCGTCACGGGATGCATTCCCACGCGGAGCGTGGGAACGATCCGTCAGTCGAGATCACCCATGATGCGGCCGGCAAAGCCGAACACCCGGCGATGCCCGGCGTAATCGACCAGCTCGACTTCACGACTCTGGCCCGGCTCGAAGCGCACCGCCGTGCCCGCCGGAATATTCAGGCGCATGCCGCGACTGGCGGCACGGTCGAAGGTCAGCGCGTCGTTGGTTTCGAAAAAGTGAAAGTGCGAACCGACCTGGATCGGCCGGTCACCGCTGTTGGCGACTTTCAGGCTCACGGTGCGGCGGCCGACGTTGAGTTCGATGTCGCCGGGCTGGATCTGGTATTGGCCAGGAATCATCGCTGGGCTCCTTGCAGGACTTTGTAATAGAGGGCGGTCGGACGATAGGTGCCGTTGGGGTCGCAGGCGTAATCGGGGATTTCGCCGGCGCGCACGTAGCCCAGCGCCTTGTAGAAATCTTCTGCCGGCGAGCCGGCCTCGGTGTCGAGATAGAGCATGCCGCGCTTGTGCTTGGGCGCTTCGAGTTCCAGCGCCTGCATCAGTTGCTGGCCGAGGCCACGGCGCCGCGCGTGTTCGCGCACCAGCAGTTTCTGCACTTCGGCGCGGTTCAGACCATTGGCCTTCTGGCACAGGCCCAGTTGCACGCTGGCCAGCACCTGCTCGTCCTTCACCACCACCCAGAGCAGCGTGCTGCCCTTGTTGATGTTGTCCTGCACCTCATCGAAATACGCGCGCGCCTGCGCGGCATCGAGGTCGGCCATGAAGCCGACGCTGGCGCCGTAACCGACGGCGTCGAGCAGCAGATCGACCAGGCCCTGGCGATAGTGGGCAAAGCTCTCAGCGTTGACGCGGCGCAACTGGGCGGCGTTCATCGACATCACTCCTTGTGGGCACCCGGCGGCTGTGCGCCGGGATTGAGGGTCAACTGCATGAAGGTCAGATCGAGCCAGCGGCCGAACTTGGTGCCCACTTGCGGCATCTGCCCGGTGATGCTGAAACCGGCACGCTCGTGCAAGCGGATCGAGGCAGCGTTGCCGCTTTCGATGGCGGCGACCATGACGTGTTTGCCGCAAGTGCGGGCGCGTTCGATCAGCGCGGTCATCAGTTGCGGGCCGAGGCCGTTGCCGCGTTGATCGCTGCGCACGTACACCGAGTGCTCGACGGTGTGACGGAAGCCGTCGAACGGCCGCCAGTCGCCGAACGAGGCGTAACCCAGCACTGCGTTTTCATGGTCGACGATCACCAGAATCGGATACGCCTGCAACTGCCGCGCGTCGAACCATGCCTGGCGATTGCCGAGGTCGACCGCTTGTTCGTTCCAGATCGCCGTGGTGTTGAGCACGGCGTCGTTGTAGATGTCGCGGATCGCCGGCAGGTCGGCCCGGCTCGCATCGCGAATGCTGTAAGTCATGGCGCGGCCTCAGACGATCGGCTGGTGAACGGTGACCAGTTTGGTGCCGTCGGGGAACGTCGCCTCGACCTGGATCTCCGGGATCATTTCCGGGATGCCTTCCATCACTTGTTCGCGGCTGAGCAGGGTGGTGCCGTAATGCATCAGCTCGGCCACGGTCTGGCCGTCGCGGGCGCCTTCGAGCAGCGCGGCGGAGATGTAGGCCATGGCTTCCGGGTAATTGAGTTTCACGCCACGGGCCAGCCGCCGCTCGGCGACGAGGCCGGCGGTGAAGATCAGCAGCTTGTCTTTTTCGCGTGGGGTCAGGTCCATGGTTCGGGTTCCATCAGGGCAGATTCGGGTGGCTCTCGAGAAGTGTGGGGTGCCAGTTGGAGCAGCCCCTCACCCTAGCCCTCTCCCGAGGGAGAGGGGACTGATCTTGGTTGTTTTCAATGGCCAATTCAGTCAGCAATATTCGTTCAGGCAGATAAATTCATTTCAGACGACTCGGTCAGGCTCCCTCTCCCTCCGGGAGAGGGCGGGGGGTGAGGGTCGGGGTTTCAGGTGCTCCATATTCTTGGCGCGATAGCTTCGCGCCCCAGCAGCACAGGTCTAAGCAATCGCCACAAATCGATGAGCCAGGCGCGGGCGAGCAACGCCTCACTGGCCAGGCAACGAGCCACCAGCAGTCCCGGCAACTGAGTCAAATCCCCGCGTACCTCATGCCCCAGCGAGCGGCAACGCTCCAGCAATTCAGCATCGATTTCACCGGTGACCAACAACGTCGCAAACACCGGATTACCATCCAGGCCGATCGGCGAATCGAGTAAACCGTCCGCACCGACAATGCGCTGCCGTTCGTGCCAGAGCAACTGACCATCGCGGCGGATATCCAGGTGCGCCTGAAAATGCCCGAGGTCAAAACGCTCGCCGCTGGCCGGACGACCGAGCGCCACCACGTCCCAGTAGAACAGCCGCGCATCGCCTTCGAGCTCGATCGTTGTGCTCAACTCGGCCTGCGCGGCGCTGTAGACGATGGTTTCCTGCGGCAGCCATTCCAGGGTCGCGCCGGCAGCGACTTGCAAGTCGAGCTGCTGATACGCCGGCCCGCCCGCGCGATACCACTTGGCGGCGCCGGGGCTGGTGATCTGTGCCCAGGCGTTGTGCTCGACGCGCGCGCTGATATCGAGCCGATCACCACCGGCAATTCCGCCCGGCGGATGGACGATGATGTGCTGGCAGACCTCGGGGCCTTCGGCGTACAGATGCTTTTGCACGCGCAGCGGGCCGAGGTGGCGGCGCATGACCGGGCGCGTGCAGTCGCCGAAACGCGCGTAGGCCAGTTCCAGCTCGGCGTGCCAGCTCGGGGTAAACAGGGCAGGTGCAACAATCGAATTCATGGTTTTGTGATTATCGTTAGGAAGCTACAGATTAGACCGGCGCGTTAGATCGTGACCAGCCCGCGTACACCTTCGGCCTCCATATTTTCACCGCGACCCTGCTGGACGATCTCGCCCCGCGACATCACCAGGTATTGATCGGCCAGTTCGGCGGCGAAATCGTAGAACTGCTCGACCAGCAGAATCGCCATGTCACCGCGCGCCGCGAGCTGCTTGATCACCGCGCCGATTTCCTTGATCACCGACGGTTGAATGCCTTCGGTGGGCTCATCAAGAATCAGCAGGCGCGGGCGGCTGGCCAATGCGCGGCCGATCGCCAGTTGCTGTTGCTGACCACCGGACAGATCGCCGCCACGGCGCTGCTTCATTTGTAGCAGCACCGGGAACAGTTCGTAGATGAAACCTGGAACTTCTTTGGCTTCTGAGCCTGGAAACCGTGACAGGCCCATCAGCAGATTTTCTTCTACCGTCAGGCGCCCGAAGATCTCACGGCCCTGCGGCACGTAGGCGATACCGGCATGCACACGCTGATGCGGTTTGAACGTGGTGATCGGTTTGCCTTCCCAGTTCACCGCACCTTCCTTGGCCGGCAGCAGGCCCATCAGGCATTTGAGCAGGGTGGTCTTGCCCACGCCGTTACGGCCGAGCAGGCAGGTCACTTCGCCGACCTTCACGTCAAAGCTCAGGCCACGCAGGATGTGGCTACCGCCGTAGTACTGATGCAGCTTGTCGACTTGCAGCATGTCCAAATTCTCCCCCGGTGATCGTTCCCACGCTCTGCGTGGGAACGCATCCCGTGACGCTCCGCGTCACATAACGGCGGACGCAGAGCGTCCATGGCGGCATTCCCACGCAGAGCGTGGGAACGATCTAGGTCTTCAGCGGCCGAGGTAGACCTCGATCACCCGCTCGTTTTCCTGCACTTGCTCAAGCGAGCCCTCGGCCAGCACGCTGCCCTGATGCAGCACCGTGACGTGGTCGGCAATCGAGCCGACAAAGCCCATGTCGTGCTCGACCACCATCAGCGAATGCTTGCCGGCCAGCGATTTGAACAGCTCGGCGGTGAACTCGGTTTCGGCGTCGGTCATGCCCGCCACCGGTTCGTCGAGCAGGAGCAATTGCGGGTCCTGCATCAGCAACATGCCGATCTCGAGAAACTGCTTCTGGCCGTGGGACAACAACCCGGCCTGGCGATTGACCGAGGTGGTCAGGCGAATCGTCTCGAGCACTTCGCTGATGCGATCCTTCTGCTCGCCACTCAGGCGCGCACGCAAACTGGCCCACACCGACTTGTCGGTCTTCTGCGCCAGCTCCAGGTTTTCAAACACGCTCAAGGCTTCGAATACCGTCGGTTTCTGAAACTTGCGGCCGATGCCGGACTGGGCAATCTGCACTTCGCTCATCTGCGTCAGATCCAGGGTTTCGCCGAACCAGGCCTTGCCGTGGCTGGGCCGGGTCTTGCCGGTGATCACGTCCATCAGCGTGGTCTTGCCCGCGCCGTTGGGGCCGATGATGCAGCGCAGTTCGCCGACGCCGATGTACAGGTTGAGATTGTTCAAGGCACGGAAGCCATCGAAGCTGACGCTGATGTCTTCCAGGGTCAGGATGGTGCCGTGGCGCGTATCGAGGCCCGGGCCGACGCGCTGGCCGAGGCCGATCGAGTCGCGACTGGTGCCTTCGTCCTTGTTCGGTTCCACGGGGAAAAACGCCGGCTCCAGCATGAATTCCGCACTCGCTGTGACTCTCATTGTTCACCTCGTTTCTTCAGCAGACCGATCACGCCCTTGGGCAGGTACAACGTCACGACGATGAACAGCGCACCGAGGAAGAACAGCCAGTATTCCGGGAAGGCCACGGTGAACCAGCTCTTCATGCCGTTGACCACGCCGGCGCCGAGCAGCGGCCCGATCAGCGTGCCGCGCCCGCCAAGGGCGACCCACACCGCCGCTTCGATCGAGTTGGTCGGCGACATTTCGCTGGGGTTGATGATGCCCACTTGTGGCACGTACAGCGCTCCGGCGAGGCCGCACAGCACCGCACTCAGCACCCAGACGAACAGCTTGAAACCGCGCGGGTCGTAGCCGCAGAACATCAAACGGTTTTCCGCATCGCGCAACGCCGTCAGCACCCGGCCGAACTTGCTCTGCGCCAGGCGCCAGCCGATGAACAGGCTCGCCACCAGCAACAACACCGTGGCCAGAAACAGCACCGCGCGGGTGCCCGGTTCGGTGATGCCGAAACCGAGAATCGTGCGGAAATTGGTGAAACCGTTGTTGCCGCCAAACCCGGTCTCGTTGCGGAAAAACAGAAGCATACCGGCGAAGGTCAGGGCCTGGGTCATGATCGAGAAATACACGCCCTTGATCCGCGAACGGAAGGCGAAAAAACCGAACACCAGCGCCAGCAGACCCGGCGCCAGCACCACCAGACACATGGCCCAGATAAAGCTGCTGGTACCGGTCCAGTACCACGGCAATTCGCTCCACGACAGGAAGGTCATGAACGCTGGCAAGCCATCGCCGGCCGCCTGCCGCATCAGGTACATGCCCATCGCGTACCCGCCGAGGGCGAAGAACAGACCGTGGCCCAGCGACAGCAGGCCGGCATAGCCCCAGACCAGATCCAGCGCCAGGGCGACGATGGCGTAGCAGAGGATTTTGCCGACCAGGGTCAGCGTGTAGGCCGAGACGTGCAGGGCATTGTCTGGCGACAACAACGAGAGCAGCGGCAGAACGATCAGCAGCGCGAGGATCACCCCGCCGACCGCGAGCGTGACTTTCGGCCCGGCCTTTTGTGTGGCCGTGACTAACAGAGGCTGGTTCATCAGTCGATCACCCGTCCTTTCAGTGCGAAGAGGCCTTGCGGACGTTTCTGAATGAACAGAATGATCAGCGCGAGGATCAGGATCTTGCCGAGCACCGCACCGATCTGCGGTTCGAGAATCTTGTTGGCGATGCCCAGGCCAAATGCCGCCAGCACGCTGCCGGCCAGTTGGCCGACGCCGCCGAGCACGACCACCAGGAACGAGTCGATGATGTAGCTCTGGCCAAGGTCGGGACCGACGTTGCCGATCTGGCTCAGCGCCACGCCGCCCAAGCCGGCGATGCCCGAGCCGAGACCGAAGGCGATCATGTCCACGCGCCCGGTCGGCACGCCGCAGCAGGCGGCCATGTTGCGGTTCTGGGTGACGGCGCGCACGTTGAGGCCGAGGCGGGTCTTGTTCAGCAGCAGCCAGGTCAGCACCACCACGAACAATGCGAAAGCGATGATGACGATGCGGTTGTACGGCAGCACCAGGTTCGGCAGCACTTGGATGCCGCCGGACAGCCACGCCGGGTTGGCCACTTCAACGTTCTGCGCACCGAACACCAGCCGCACCAGTTGGATCAGCATCAGGCTGATGCCCCAGGTCGCGAGCAGGGTTTCCAGTGGTCGACCGTAAAGGTGGCGGATGACCGTGCGCTCCAGCGCCATGCCAATGGCGGCGGTGACGAAAAACGCCACCGGCAACGCGATCAGCGGATAGAACTCGATGGCCTGCGGCGCGTAACGCTGGAAAATCAACTGCACGACATAGGTCGAGTAGGCGCCGAGCATGAGCATCTCGCCGTGGGCCATGTTGATCACCCCGAGCAGGCCGAAGGTGATCGCCAGACCGAGGGCGGCGAGCAGCAGAATCGAGCCCAGCGACATGCCGCTGAAGGCCTGGCCGAGCACTTCGCCGATCAGCAGTTTGCGCTTGACCTGAGCGAGGCTGGTTTCAGCGGCGGTGCGCACGCCGGCATCGCTTTCCACGCCCGGTTCGAGCAGACCTTCAAGGCGCGTGCGTGCCAGCGGGTCGCCGGTTTCACCGAGCAACCGCACCGCCGCGAGGCGCACCGCCGGGTCGCTGTCGACCAGTTGCAGATTGGCCAGCGCCAGGCTCAGGGCCGCGTGGACGCTTGGGTCTTTTTCCCCAGCGAGCTGCCGGTCGAGAAATTTCAGCTGCGCGGGTTTCGCGCTTTTCTGCAATTGCTGCGCGGCGCCCAGACGGATCTTGCTGTCAGCGGCGAGCAATTGATGGCTGGCCATCGCGGTGTCGATCAGACCCCGCAGGCGATTGTTCAGGCGCAGGGTTTTCGCTTGGCCGTCGATCGTCAGCTCGCCTTGCTGCAGGGCGTTGAGCAATTCGATACGCGCCGGATCGGGCTGCGCGGCCCAGGCTTCCAGCAGTTTGGCCTGTTGCATCGGATTGGCCGCGACGAAGTCTTCGGCATCGCCAGCGTGGGCCAGGAGTGGCAGCAACAGTGCGATGGCACAGATAAATCGGAAAAGGGCAGTGGGCATAGTCAGTCGCCTTGACGCGGACATTGTGGGAGCGAGCCTTTGTGGCGAGGGGATTTATCCCCGCTCGGCTGCGAAGCAGTCGTGATATCGGTCGACGCGATCAATCTGATACACCGCGACTGATGGCGTTGGGGCTGCTTCGCAACCCATCGGGGATAAATCCCCTCACCACAAAGGTCCGCTCTCACAGGGAATTGCATCAGCCTCACGCCAGGCGCGAGACTGACATCCGGTGACTCAGTTGCTCTTCACCGCATAATCCGGCTTCTTGTCGTTGCCCTGAATGTACGGGCTCCATGGTTGCGCGCGGATCGGGCCTTCGGTCTGCCACACGACGTTGAACTGCCCGTCGCTCTGGATTTCGCCGATCATCACGGGCTTGTGCAGGTGGTGATTGGTCTTGTCCATGGTCAGGGTATAGCCCGATGGTGCGGCGAAGGTCTGCCCGGCCAGTGCTTCGCGCACTTTGTCGACGTCAGTGGATTTGGCTTTCTCGACCGCCTGCGCCCACATGTGGATGCCGACGTAGGTGGCTTCCATCGGGTCGTTGGTCACGGCTTTATCGGCGCCCGGCAGATTGTGTTTTTTCGCATAGGCTTTCCAGTCCGCGACAAATTTCTTGTTCGCAGGATTCTCCACCGACTCGAAGTAGTTCCACGCCGCGAGGTTGCCCACCAGCGGTTTGGTGTCGATGCCGCGCAGTTCTTCTTCACCGACCGAGAACGCCACCACCGGTACGTCGGTAGCCTTCAGGCCCTGGTTGGCCAGCTCTTTGTAGAACGGCACGTTGGAGTCGCCATTGACGGTCGAGATGACGGCAGTCTTGCCACCGGCGGAGAATTTTTTGATGTTGGCAACGATGGTCTGGTAATCGCTGTGCCCGAACGGCGTGTAGACCTCTTCGATGTCCTTGTCGGCCACGCCTTTGGAGTGCAGGAATGCGCGCAGGATCTTGTTGGTGGTGCGCGGGTAGACGTAGTCGGTGCCGAGCAGGAAGTAGCGCTTGGCGCTGCCGCCTTCTTCGCTCATCAGGTATTCAACGGCGGGGATCGCTTGCTGGTTCGGCGCGGCGCCGGTGTAGAAGACGTTCGGCGACATCTCTTCGCCTTCGTACTGCACCGGGTAGAACAGCAGGCCATTGAGCTCTTCGAACACCGGCAGTACCGATTTACGCGATACCGAGGTCCAGCAGCCGAACACCACCGCGACCTTGTCCTGGGTCAGCAGCTGTCGGCCCTTTTCGGCGAACAGCGGCCAGTTGGAAGCGGGATCGACCACCACCGGCTCGAGCATCTTGCCGTTCACGCCGCCCTTGGCGTTGATCTCGTCGATGGTCATCAGCGCCATGTCCTTGAGCGACGTTTCGGAGATCGCCATGGTCCCGGACAACGAATGCAGAATCCCGACCTTGATGGTCTCGGCGGCCTGGACAGTCCAGGTCATGCCCATCGCGGCAATGGATGCCGTGAGTGTGAAAGCCTTGATCAAACTGCGACGCTTCATTGTGCGATCTCCATGAACATTCGATTTTTTCTGGTTGGCAGATGCGGACGACTGAAGGTGTGTTTTGCAAAGGCTGTGCCCGGTCGCGTTCAGGCAAGAAAATGTCGTGCCAGAGCGCCTGCGCGCTGTGGGCGTGCACCAGGAGGGGACGGTAGTCGGGCGGTGGTGCGTCCAGTTGCGCCAGATTGGGGCGCGGGGTGGCACTCAGATGCGGATACAAAAGCGATAACCCTGTACCACAGCTCGAGAAAACCGACGGGCCACACTCAGTTGCTCATCCGATTCTCAGCGCAGGTTTATATGAGTCATGTCTCAGGCCGATCCGGTCGTACCGCAAGTTCTTCAGCAACGTTCAAGCTGCCGCCACTGAGCCCGGCCTTTCTGACTGAAGAGGACGCCGCCTATTGGGTGCACACGCGGATTCCACTGAACCCGGACAAAGAGTACGGCAGCGTGATCCTGCTGCGTCCGGACGGGAAATTGCTCGCCACTTCACCCATCGCCGGGCAAGCCACGGGTTTTGACTTCGGCACAATTGTGCAGACCGATGTCCTTGGCGGCATGCTTCATCCGCTGGGCTACCGGTGCGTCGCCAGCGTTCACAGCCATCCGCCGATCCATGCCGAGTTCCGCAATGGCAATCGGCGTCAGGATGAAACGCTGCTCCGGCTGTTCATGAGTTTCTATTCAGGCGGCGATTTCATTGGCGATGTGTCGGCGCGGGATTTTTTCCGCAGCGCTTACCTTTCAGGCCCGGATGGCAGCTTGCTCAAATACGTCTCGAGCGGCTCGCCCGAGGAGCGCGACTACTTTCTCTGGCAGCAGTCAGGCGGGCCGTCGGGCCATCCGGCGGGGGCCTATGACGTGATGGCGGTGATCAACAAACTGGCGACCGTGGGTGAACTCAAAGTCATTGTTTCGAATGCCGACTGGGGCTACTCGGTGGGGCGCGTACCTGCGGACTGGAAGGCCGGCGCGTCGTTTTCAAAGGGTGTGGTCACCGAACTGCCGCTGATGACCCGTGTCTGCGTCAATGCCGAACGCGCCGTGCTGGCCGCGTTGAAATCCAGAGGCGCGTACGCAGCGGGTCTGCTGTTGAAGAAGTTGACTGGCGAGGAGTATGTCGCCACCCATGCGCGCCCGGCCGGGCTCGCCGCTTGGGATCCTGAGCGAATATTTCCGGTTGATGCCCAAGGGCAATTGCAGCTGCCCAGGGGGTATTTGCTGGAGGGCTTTTACTTTGCCTCGCGGCCCGACCCTGCACAGTTTCCACCTGGCCAGCCGTGGCTCTACGAGAACTTCTTCACGCCCCGGGAGATCGCCTGGGCTATCGAAGCGAATGCCCGCAGCCAACATCTGGCGCAAGCGGGGCGTGCGTTGTCGCTGTACATGCGGGCGCAGGATCATGCGATGTTGAAGTACCGCTTCAGCGGCGATTCGATCGAAGCGGCACTGAGCGTTACGCAGTCGGACGGCACGGTCAGTGACAACGGTGTGCAGGCAAGGCTGTTGGCCGGCACACTGGATACCCGCGCATTTGTTTCAATGCTGGTACTGGCCGGGACCCTGGAGGTCGTGCGCGGCAGTGCGTTGTGGGCGCATCTGGGGCGGGTGGGTCTGCAATGGCAGCCCTTCGCCAATTTCCCCTGGCCGCGATTGAGCCGGGCTTTTCTGGCGGCCGATGATGCGGTTCGCCATGCCCATGAGCTCGTGGGCATTCGCCGTGATCAGCAGCACGCGGGGTATGTTTTTCAGCGTAGCGACAAGCGTTTCGTGGTGACCGAACCCTTGCCCGGGGATATCGATACGCTCAGCCAGGGGCGGCTTTATCCTCTGGACAATCACGGTCGGCCGGTGTTTCCAGACGACCACACCATGCATGCGCGTTATGTCGCTCACGTTGCGCTTTCGCAACTTGACCCGGTGCATATCCGGTATCTGCGCTGGACCCGTGCCGAGGCTCTGCTGGACGTGCAGATGCTCAACGTTGACGAGCTGCGGCAGACCCTGCTCGACGGGATCGCTCTGTATTGCTCTGGTGCTGGTGACAGCCTGATCAGGTTCCAGCCCTACACCACCATCGTCGCCAGGGAGCTGGCCAGACGCCTCGGCACTGGCAAGCACCCGGGCGAGCTAGCCAGTGCGCTGCGCAACGGCACTGAACGGCCACAAGCCTTTGTGCGTGAACAGGCGCAGGCCGGCGTCTTGTTCAACCTGATCGATCACGCACTGTGGGGCTATCGCGGGCAAATCGGCGCTGACTGGAGCCTGCCAATAGCGTCAGTGGCTGAACCAGGCGAGTCTGAGCCGCCGCTGCCGACGTTACCGAAACCGTCATTGCCAGATCTCTCTTTGCAGCCATATCCGCCAACGCAAGTGCCTGCGCCTGGCGCCACGACAATGCCGTGGAAGCGTCCTGCGAGGATTTTCTTTGGTGCGGTGTTTTCCTCGGCGGACGAGGCAGCACTGAGTCAATCCAGTACTGACGTGTATTTGCACGACGAAAAGAAAACCTGGTTCGGCTTCATCCTCAAGCACGTGGGGCGGGAGGAATACATCGCCAGCGAGCTGATACCCGTCAGCGATAGCGGCACTAATCTGTTTCGTCAGGAGTCGGTGTTCAGTTCCAGCAGGACAGCTCCCTGGTATCAGTACCCGGATGGCTTCGACCTGCATGCCGTGTATTACATGCACCAGCGAATCGGGGAAACCTTGCGCCATCCCCAGGACTGGCTCGCGCATTACTTCGTCACGCCAGAGACGCTGACCGTTGCCATGTATCTCTCCGAGCGGCGCCCGGTCGTCGCCCCTGGCCGGCACAGAACTTTGTATATCGCCACTGGTGATGGTGCTCTGCTCAGGTATGTGTTCAACAGCTCCAGCAAGTTGTTCTACGACGACAGCTCGCAGACGACGCTGCAAACGCTCAAGGACGATCTCGCTGCGCAAAGGCTGTTGCCATCCGACTTCGTGCACACCGTGGTCGACAGTGGTCAACTTGACGTGCTGCGTACGAGTCTGTGCTGGGACCGGCCGGGTTTGGTCAAGAAAACCTGGCAGCCTTACGCAAATCTGCAGCGACGCGCCCTGGGGCCGGTTTTTCACAGTGCCGACGATGCGGCGGTGCATGCCCGATCGCTGTTGCCGCAGAGCACCGGCAAGCTCTATGGGGGTGTCATTCTGAAACGCTCCGACGGCCTCTACGTCGCTACCTCGCCGATTGAAGTGACACGCGAAAATTTCGACAGTAGCGAGATCATCGCCGACGAGACTCGCGCTGCCGGACTGTTTCCAGAAAATTGCCGGATCGTTGCGCGTTACCGCTCCAGAGTCCCGAGGGAGCTGTCGGTAGCGTTTTCGGCCATCGACAAACAGATCTACTTGAACATGCTGTCGGTCGATACCTTGTACTCGGCATTCACCCGCAAGCCTGTGGTCTGGGATGAATACCTGTTTGCGCCGGACGGTGCGACGATTCGCTATCAGCCTGGGTTGTGGGAGCGTCTGCGCGCCGATCTGTCGATTGCCCTGACGGCAAGCAATAGCCTGCCCGCATCACTGGATGGCGAGACCATCAAGCAGCGCCTTTACAGCGGTGAATTGAAACCGATCGACTGGATCGACTCGCTCGCCAGAACCGGTTATTTGCAGGTCGTCACCGGCAGTGACCTGTGGGGCCTGCCCAGGCAAGTATCGCGCTGGGTGCCGTTCTCCGCCGATCTGCAGATCGTGACGGATTACAGCAAAGCCGCTACTGCGGCGGTGTGCAGCCCGTTATACCTTCAGGCGGATGCGGCCGCTCGATATGTCCATGAGCTGGCGGTGAGCCGCGATACGCAGACTTTCGGTGTCATCCTGCGCTCGGACGGCGGTGTGTTTCTTGCCAGTCTGCCGCTGACTGCACAACGGTCTGCGCTGGCTCTGGACCGGATTTTCGAGCACGGGCGACTGCCATCAGGCTTTCTGCTGGATTCGATTTATCTGCGCGCCGTCCTGCCACCGCTTGGCGCACGGCCCAGGGATATCCGGCATGTGCTGATCATGCCCAGCGAAGTCCAGCAGGCGTGTCGACGGGCCAGTACGCCACAGGGTTACAAGCCGATCTACTTCTCCTGCGCCGACGGAGCGCTGCTGAGGCTGCAACTGCACGCGTTCGAGCCCGGCACGTTCTTCGACCGGTTCGGGCAAGTGGAATTGCGCCCCAACGCTTTTGTGTCAATGGAGCAGGCGGCGATTGATGAACGCAACAACAGCAAGGGCACTTTCAGCCTTGTCGAATACGTAAATCGGATGGCGCGAGCCGGTGACCTGCATGTCATTGAAACCAGCGCCTGCTGGTCTCGCCGTGGTCGGGTCGGGGAGGGCTGGCAACCGGGTCTGGCCGAGATATCTCGTGAGCGCCACTGGCAAAATCATCCGGTTCCGGCGCTGGGACCGATCTTCCAGCATCCCGACGATGCTGCCCGCTATGCCCAGCAACGGACCGACAATGAAATACTCGCTCGGACCGGCTATGAGGGCGCGGTTCTCGGGGAAGACTCCGGCCAGCGCTTTGTCCCGCTGGAGCCTGTTGCGTGGTTCGCCAACGAGGAAAATCTTCGTCTGCGTCTTTTCCGTACTGCCGAGGACCCTGCGACCGACTGGCGCCGACCGGCACCGCGCTTTCCTGACGGTTATGCCGTCGTGGCCAGTCATCAATTCAGCCTGTCGGGCAATACCTTGCTGGTCGCTGACAACGAACAGATCCGCAGTAATTTCGCCGAACCCGCGCTGGTGTATGCACACACCCACGAGTTGAAAAACCAAGGTTTCGATATTCGTGGGTATTACTACTCCACGCCCGGCCATGAGTTGCTCAAATACACGCCAGTGTACTCAGACGCCGAACGGGATCTGCTGCTGACCCGTTCGGTCGTTTATGAAAACGGGCGATGGGTCAGCCGCCTCACGCCTGGGCAATTTGTCTCGCGACTCCTGCAATTGGGCGAATTTCAGGTGTTGGTGGCAGGCGCGTATTGGCGCCATACCGGGCACCTGGGCAGTGGTTGGCGAATCCGTCGGCAACAGCCGGCGGCCGAAGGTGCCGTGCGGATCAGAGATGAGTTGTAATTCGCATGCCGAGTCGAGCGCGGGCCACTGAGCCCGCGCCACACTATCAGCGCGGTAGATCGACGGTGCGCCTGGCGACTCGTGGCAAGACGAACCGGTCAAGCAACCACACGAACAGCAGCGAAGCCCCCACCAGCGGAAACACCACCGCCAGCACCAGCATGATCGCCACGCCGGTTTTCCATGTCGGCAAATCATGGCGCAACGGCGGCACGCCGAACTTGCCTTCGGGGCGGCGTTTCCACCAGATCACCACACCGCTGACGGCGCTGAGCAGAATCATCAGGCAGATCAGCAGCACGACGATCTGGTTGAAGGTGCCGAACATCTTGCCTTCGTGCAGCATCACGCCGATTTCCGTGGCGCGAGCAACGGTGCCGTAGTGCTCGAAACGCACATCGGCGAGAACCTTGCCGGTGTACTGATCGATATGCAGGGTGGCGTCGTTGCGCGGGTCATCGGCGAACACGGCGATGGTGAACACGCCGGTGGCGGTGGTCGGCAGGGTGATGCTGTAGCCGGGCTCGACCTTGCGTTCGCTGGCGATGTTCTGCACATCCTGCAGGCTGACTTCGGGTGCTGCGGGACCGGCATGGGCATTGCCGTGATTCATGTGTTCGGCGTGGTCGCCGGACATCGGCATCGGCGTATTTTCCATCGCCCATGGCACGGTCTGGCGGGTGGCGCTGTTGAGGCTGCGTGCCTCGATGTCGGAGGTCGGTACGTTGTCCCACATCGCTGCCGGAAACACATTCCACACTTGCGCGTATTGCTTGCCCCAGAAACCGGTCCAGGTCATGCCACTGAGCAACATCACTAGCAACAATGTCGCGCCCCAGAAACCGGTGACCGCATGCAGGTCGCGCCACAACACCCGACCGCGAGTGCTCAGGCGCGGCCATAGAATCCCCGCCGCCTGACCGCGCGGCCACCACAGGAACAGCCCCGAGACCACCAGCACCACGCCCCAGCCAGCGGCCATTTCGATCAGCCGATCGCCGACCGTACCAATCATCAATTCGCCGTGGATCGCACGGGCGATGGCTTGCAGATTCTGCTTGGCATCCTGCTCGCCGAGGATGTCACCGTGGTACGGATCGACGAATACGTTGAGTTCGTGACCAGCGTTTTTCACCACGAATTGCGCGCTGCGTTCGGCATTCACCGGCGGCAGGTACTGAGTGACCTGGCCTTGCGGATAGGCAGCTTTCACCCGTTGCAGCAGGTCATCGGCCGGCACCGTGTGGTGCCCGACCGGTACTTCGAGCAGGCTGCTGTACATCAGCAAATCGAGCTGCGGTTTGAACAGATAAATGATCCCGGTCAGGGCCAGCATCACCATGAACGGCGCGACGAACAGCCCGGCATAGAAATGCCAGCGCCAGGCCAGGTTGTAGAAATTGGGTTGAGGCTTTTGCATCACGTGTGCTCCGCTTGGCTTGGTTCTTTTCGTTGTCTGTTACCTGTGGGAGCGAGCCTGCTCGCGAAGCGGTTGTTCAGCCGATATAAATGCCGACCGTGGCGCCGTCTTCGCGAGCAGGCTCGCTCCCACATGGGTAGGTGTTGGTGTCAGAAACTCATATCCACTTTGGTCCAGAGCGTGCGCCCCGGTTCATTAATTGCCTGTGGGTCATTGGCCGGGTAACCAAACCCGGCGTTGCCAGCCAGGTTCAGGTGCTCGGCGTAGGCTTTGCCGAACAGGTTGTCGACGCCGCTGCTGACCTTCCAGTGCTGGTTGATGCGGTACGCGCCGTTGAGCGAGAACACGCCGAAGCCGGAGCTCTGGGCGTAATCCTTGCCGACCACGTTGCCCTTGTTCGCGTCGATGCGGTGCTGCGCGGCGACCACTCGCCAGAGTGCGGCGGCGCTCCAGTTGTCTTGGCTGAAGGTCAGACCGAAACGCGCATCCAGCGGCGGCATCTGCGGCAGGGCCGAGCCGTCGCTGCTGTTCTTGCCCCAGGCATAGGCCAGGGTCGCATCGGCTTTCCAGTTGTCGGTGAGGTTGTAGGCAGCACCGAGTTCGCCACCCATGATCCGCGCGTCGATGTTTTCGGCGCGCGAGGTGCTCATGCCCATCATTCCCGGCGTGTAGTCGAACAGGATGTAATCGCGTACCACACCGATGTAACCCGAGGCCCAGGCTTCGAGGTCGGCGCTCTTGTAGTTCACGCCGAAGTCGAACTGCGTGGTCTTTTCCGGTTTGATCGAGTCGAACGCGTTGACCGATCCTGCCGGGCCGGACTTGGGCGAAAACAACTCCCAGTAATCCGGGAAGCGTTGCGCATGGCCGAGGCCGGCGTAGAGCGTGGTCGGGCTGTCGGCGAGGTCATGCTCGTAACGGATGAAGCCGCTGGGCAGGGTGTCGGCGCGGGTGTCGTCGGCGGTCGGGTTGGGACGGGACATCATCCCCGACCCGGTGGTCTGCCGGTAATCCTTGGCCGAAGCACGGTCGACACGGGCGCCAGTGATCAGGCGATCACGCTCGGCGGCGTACCAGGTCATTTCGCTGAACACGCCGTAATTGTGGAAATCAGCGTCCTTGCTGTACGGCAGGTTCTTGTAGGTATCGACGCCCATTGCACTGCGCTGGCGGTGCTCGTTGGTCTGTGCGTCGAGGCCGGTGATCAGCTGAACATCAGCCCAGCGCCAGGTCGCCTTGAGCCGCGCGCCGAGGGTGCGACGGTCGACGTTGGACGCCATCGGTCCCGCCATCATGCCGGTGCCGGAGGGCGTGCGCAGGGTGTAGTTGTCCATCACATGGTCGGCGTAGTTGTAGTAGACCTGCGCCTCGAGTTTTTCCAGCACCTCGCTGATGTTGGATTTCTCAAAACGCAGGCCGAGGCTTTCGCGCAGGAATTGCGAACCGTCCATGCCGCGCCCGGCATACCGCGCCTCGCCATCACCCTTGCCAGCGGTGAGCTCGATCAGGGTGTCGGCATCCGGCGTCCAGCCCAGTGCGACATCGCCGTTCCACTTGTCGTAGCGCGAGGCGACGATGTCGTTGTTGCCATCGCGGTAATCATCCGAATGCGCGGTGTTGCCGATGACTCGCACGTAGCCCAGAGGGCCGCCGGCAGCGGCGTCGACAACCTTGTCGAAACGCCCATGCGAGCCGGCCAGGATGCTGGCGTTGACGCGAGTGCCGAGTTCGTCGAAGTTCTCCGGCTCACGGTCGAACAGCACCGTACCGGCCGATGCGCCCGGCCCCCACAGGACGGTTTGCGGGCCTTTGATCACCGTGAGCTTGTCGTAGGTTTCCGGCGAGATGTACGAGGTCGGCGCGTCCATCCGACCAGGGCAGGCGCCGAGCATCATGCTGCCGTTGGTAAGGATGTTCAGCCGCGAACCAAACATCCCGCGCAGCACCGGATCGCCGTTGGTGCCGCCATTGCGCACCAGAGCGAAGCCGGGAATGGTCTTCAGGTAATCGCCGCCGTCACTGGCCGGCACTGGTTGGCGTGGATCCCTGGGGTTGGTGACGATCGTCAGTGGCGAGCTCGGGGCGATGGCAGTGATCACCGTCGGGCTCAGTTCATTTTCGTGGCCGGTGTGATCATCAGCCAGCGCCAGCGGAGTCAGCAGCACGCCGCAAAGGACGGCAATAGCGTGCCTGCAACGAATCCGCGATTCATTCAGGGCAAAGTGCGCGCGGGCAGATTCCGCGCAGGGGACAGCAGTAAACCTGGACATGACAATTTCCATCGAACAGTCGTAAACACCACGGCCGGCAGCCTGGCGCTGTCTTCTCAACCGTGTGCAGTCAGAGGTGCGTGTTTACGTGGCGATGGGCGGGGCGCGGGTGCGGGCGCCGGGGAAGAAGGGTTGGCGGGCATGGCCCAGACGCGGCGAGGGTGGGGTGAAGGTGTTCGGTGGCGGGATGTTGAAGGCGACGAAATCGCCGCCGCCGGTCAGTGCCGGGCAGTTAAACAGCAGGCTGCAATAGCCGCATTTTTCCCACAGCACGTGATGCGAAGATTGCGGCGGGCAATGCTCGGCCGCAGGCTGGGCTGCATGGCCGCTGTGATCCATGCCGGGCATGTCCATCGACATGTCCATGCTCATTGGCATCGACGTCGAGGCGTGTTGATCCATCGGCATCGACTGAGAAATCAGTGGACCGATGAAGATCATCAGCATGGCGAACAGGGCGATCCAGCTGCCACGCGTCAGCGCTTGAGTCTGACGGTGATGCGGGACGGGCCTGGCGCGCAACGGACGCATGGGCGAAGTCAGCCGAAACGGTTACTGAGCGTGCACGTGGCCCTGGGCGGATTCCGGCGCTTTCTTCTGCACGGCAACTTCAACGCTGACGTCACCTGCCTTTTCGAAATGCAGGGTCATCGGGAAACGCTTGCCGTCGCTGAGCAGGCTGCGATCGCTCGGGTTGAGCAGCATCACGTGGTAAGCCATCGGCGCGAAGGTCACGGTGCCGCCGGCGGGGATTTCCACGCTTGGCACTTGCTGCATCTTCATCAGATCGCCCTGCATCACGTGCTCGTGCAACTGCGCTTGTGCAGCGATGGGCGAGTCGACGCTGAGCAGGCGATCGGCGCTTTTGCCGGTGTTGTGGATGATGAAGTAGGCGGCGACGGTCGGCGCATTCGGCGGCAGTTCCTGCGACCACGGATGGGCGATTTCCAGCGCACCCGCCTTGTATTCATGGGCATGGGCGAAGCACGCCGGCAACAACAGCGCAGCGAGGACGAAGAGTTTCTTCAACATGGCAGTTCTCCAGAACGATTTGAAACGCGGATTTGTGGCGCGAACAAATCAGACCAGAGGGGAAGCACGGGGATTGAGACTCGGCCATTGCTGGCGCGGCGTCGGGGCTTGCAGGGAGACGGGCGCAACGCTGCGGTTGCTTTCAAATTGCGCGAAATACAGCTGCGGCGAATGCCCCGGCAGCGCCAGCAATGGCGCCCCACCTGAGCAACACCAGCAGTGCTGCATGTTTGAATGGCTGTCGTTCTGCGCGGCCTTCTGATCCGAGGCACCGATGTCGATCGCCACCATCTTCATGCCGCTGCCGGTGCAGAAACTGCTCCAGAGTATCTGCTCGGCCGGTGAACTGGCCGCCTGCGCCATCGCCCCGCTCAGCGGCATGGCGAGCATGTTGAACAGCACTGCAAGGCAGGCGATCCAGGCAAATGCTAACCGGCGTCGGTTCATGGGACAGGTCCGTTGGGTGGGCGATCAGGCGCGGCCCATTTAGCCTGATCAGAGCCGATAAGTAAAAAAGCGTCGTGCGGTTTGGTGTCGCATTGAGCTGTTAAAGGAGTGTAGCTACTTGAATTTGCAGTGCCAGACCTGACGCCTTCGCGGGCAAGCCCGCTCCCACAAATTTTGTGAGTGTGCACAGATATCAGCAACCTCCACGGTTCCTGTGGGAGCGAGCCTGCTCGCGAAAGCGCTGTGTCAGACAATGGAAGGCTACTGGTGCTGACGTCTTCGCGAGCAGGCTCGCTCCCACAAAGGGCCGTGCCGATTCAGTGGGAAAGGGCAGCGAGGACTTCAGCGAATGATCCAAACTCCCGATCAACCCCCGGCAACCCCGGCCGCTTCAACACCAGCACCGGCACGCCACGCTCGCGCGCCACTTCGAGCTTCGGCTCAGTCGCGCTGCTGCCGCTGTTCTTGCTGATCAGCACATCGATCTGCCTGCGCTCGAACAGCGCGCGCTCGTCTTCCAGCAGAAACGGCCCACGGGCGCCGATCACTTCGCAGCGCGCGTTGCCGGGATAGACGTCGAGGGCGCGCAGGGTCCAGAACTGGTGTGCCGGGATTTCGTCGAGGTGTTGCAGCGGTTCGCGGCCGAGGGTGAACAGCGGGCGGTGGAACGGTTCCAGGGCGGCGATGAGTTCGGCCCAGTCACTGACCTCGCGCCAGTCATCGCCCGCTTGCGGTTGCCACGCCGGGCGACGCAAGGCCCAGCAGGGGATGCTGGCGAGCTGTGCTGCGCGGGCGGCGTTGGCGCTGATTTGTGCGGCGTACGGGTGTGTAGCGTCGAGCAGCAGATCGACGCCTTCATCGGCGATGAACTGCGCCAGTCCCTCCGCGCCGCCATAGCCGCCGACCCGAACCTGGCAGCGCAAATCGCTCGGCACCCGGCCAACGCCGGCGAGGCTGTAGATATGTTGCGGGCCGAGCGTGCGAGCAATCGCCAGCGCTTCAGTGACACCGCCAAGCAATAGGATCCGTTTCATGCAAAACCTCCGGCATGCCCGACAATCCCGCCTTGACGATCAATGGCAAACACCTCGACCTGCACCTGTGCCGGCACCACGCTGCGGGCGAAATTCAACGCATGGCGGCAAACCTCATCCCCTAAAGCAATGCCCGCCGCGTTGGCCATGGCCAAGGCTTGTTGGCTGGTATTGGCCTCGCGAATGCCTTGCTGCAACGCCGACTCCGCGCCAATCGCCGCCGCCCATTCGGCCAACTGCGGCAAATCGATGCTCGAATGCCGTGAGTGCAGATCCATATGCCCGGCGGCGAGTTTGCTGATCTTGCCGAAGCCGCCGCACAGGCTGAGTTTATCCACAGGCACTTTGCGCAGATGCTTGAGCACCGCGCCGACAAAGTCACCCATCTCGATCAGGGCGATTTCCGGCAGGTCATAGACCCGGCGCATGGTGTCTTCGCTGGCGTTGCCGGTGCACGCGGCGATGTGCAGATAGCCGTTGGTTTTCGCTACGTCGATGCCCTGATGAATCGAGGCGATGTAAGCGGCGCAGGAAAAGGGCCGGACGATGCCGCTGGTACCGAGGATCGACAGGCCGCCAAGAATGCCCAGCCGTGGATTCATGGTTTTCAGCGCCAGTTCTGCGCCGCCCTCGACATTGACTGTAACCTCGAAGCCGCCACCGTAGCCGGTTTCGGCGGCGAGCAAGGCCAGGTGATCGCTGATCATCTTGCGCGGCACCGGATTGATCGCCGGTTCGCCGACGGCCAATACCAGGCCGGGTCGGGTCACCGTGCCGACGCCGACACCGGCGTTGAAGCGAATTCCCGGTTCGGCTGACAGGCGCACCTGTGAATAGAGCAGGGCACCGTGGGTGACGTCAGGGTCATCGCCGGCATCCTTGATCGTCCCGGCTTCGGCGCCGCCCGCGCTCAGGCGACAGAACTCCAGGCGCATCTGCACCTGTTTGCCCTTGGGCAAAGTGATGTGCACCGCGTCGGCAGCGATGCCGGCGAGCAACAGGCGCGCGGCGGCGAGGCTGGTGGCGGTGGCGCAACTGCCGGTGGTGAGGCCGCTGCGCAGGGGCGCGGGTTGTTCGGCGGTTTCGTCACGCATCGAGGGCTTTGACCAGTTCCAGCAGGGTGATCGGCAACGCCTGACGCCAAGTGTCGAACTCGCCGAGCGGCTGCGCCTGGGCGACATGGATGCGCGTCAGCTCACCGCCGTATTGTTCGCGCCAATGCATCAGGGTGACTTCGCTTTGCAGGGTCACGGCGTTGGCCACCAGACGGCCGCCGGGCTTGAGCCGGTCCCAGCAGGTTTCGAAAACACCCTCACGGGTGACGCCGCCGCCGATAAAAACAGCGTCCGGCCGTTCGAGGTTATCCAGTGCTTGCGGCGCCTTGCCACGAATCAGTTGCAGGCCGGGTACGCCCAGCGCATCGCGGTTGTGTTCGATCAATTGCTGACGGCCCTCGTCGGCCTCGACCGCCATGGCACGACAGCTCGGGTGCGCACGCATCCACTCGATGCCGATCGAGCCGCTGCCGGCGCCGACATCCCAGAGCAGTTCGCCGGGTTTCGGCGCCAGGCGGGCGAGGGTGATGGCGCGCACGTCGCGCTTGGTCAACTGGCCATCGTGACGGAACGCCGAATCGGGCAAACCGGCGAGGCGCGACAGGCCGGCAACACCGGAGTCGGCCAGACACTCGACAGCGACGATATTGAGGTCGGCGACCGCTAGGTCGTCCCATTCACTGGCGCTGCGGTCGATACGCCGCTCGGCGGCACCGCCCAGGTGCTCTAGCACAGTCATGCGACTTGGGCCGAAACCACGCTCGCGGAGCAATTGCGCAACGGCGGCCGGGCTGTTGCCGTCATTGCTCAGCAACAACAGACGCACGCCGCTGAACAGATGCGCATTGAGCGCCGCCAGCGGACGCGCCACCAGCGACACAACCGTCACCTCTTGCAACGGCCAGCCCAGGCGCGCCGCCGCCAATGCGCAGGACGAAGGCGCGGGGATGATCGCCATCTCGGCGCTCGGCACCTGACGCGCCAGACTGGCACCGACGCCGTAAAACATCGGATCACCGCTGGCCAGCACGCAGACCGGCGCGCCACGCGACTCGAGCACCGGCGCGAGGGAAAACGGACTCGGCCACAATTGCCGCTCGCCGCCGATGCACGGCGGCAGCAGATCCAGCTGACGCTGGCCGCCGACGATCCGCGAAGCGCCCAGCAGAGCACGCCGGGCATTCTTGCCCAGGCCCTTGAAGCCGTCTTCACCGATTCCCACGATCGTCAGCCAGGGTGACATCTATATTCCTCAAAACGTGGCGTTCCGACGGGCAGACTTTTCATGCCGCCGGACAAAGCAGGCATAATACCGCGCCTTCGCCCGCGAAGCGCTTCTGCCACACAACCGGTCAGCCCCTTGAACGAACGCCCGATGTCCACTGCCTTACGCCCCTCGGCCTGCCCGGGGTTGCTGCGTATCGTCCAGGCACTGGACGGCGGTATCTGCCGGATCAAGCTTGATGGCGGTTCGATCAGTGCCGATCAGGCCGATGCGGTGGCCGCTGCCGCCGAGGAGTTTGCCAGTGGTGCGATCGAAGCGACCAATCGCGGCAATCTGCAGATTCGTGGCATCGGTGCGCAATCTGCAGAGTTGATCGAGCGCTTGCTGGCCGCTGGCCTCGGGCCAAAGAACGCCGCCGGCGATGATGTGCGCAATCTGATGCTCAGCCCGGCCGCCGGCATCGATCGGCAGATGCTGGTCGACACGCGCCCGCTCGCAGGGCAAATCCTCGACACCTTGCAAAGCCATCCGCGCTTCCATGAGTTGAGCGCCAAGTTCGCCGTGCAGCTCGATGGCGGCGAAGCGCTGGCAATGCTCGAACATCCGCACGATCTGTGGCTGTCGGCATTCGAGCGTGACGGCGAAATCCTCTGGGCATTCGGTCTGGCCGGTTGCCCGACTGATCGCCCTCTGGGCGCGGTGAGCCTGGACAATGCTCACGCACTGGTGGTCGCCGTGCTGGAATTGTTCCTTGACCTGGCCCGGCCAGAGCAAACACGGATGCGCCATCTGCTCGACGAGTTGCCCAGGCTCGCGTTCCTTGAGTCGTTGCGCGAGCGCGTATCGCTCAAAGCGATCAGCAACTGGCAGCGCCCGACGTCGGCAGACGCGCTGCACATCGGCGCTCATCAGCAGAATACGCAAGGTCGCTGCTACGTCGGCGCGGTGCCGCCAGTGGGCCGACTTGATCCGGCGATGCTGCGTGGCGCGGCGCAACTGGCCCGACAGTCTGGCGATGGCAGTCTGCGCTTCACGCCGTGGCAGAGCCTGCTGCTGCCGAACGTGAAAGCTACGGATACCGACAACGTGCTTGAGCAGTTGCGGGCGTTGGGTCTGTTGACGACCGAGGCCGAACCGCTGGCTCGCCTGATCGCCTGCACCGGCGCCGATGGCTGCGGCAAAGGCCTTGCCGACACCAAACAGGATGCCCGGCAACTGGCACCTTTGCTGCCCGCAGGGCTCAGCGTGCACCTGTCGGGCTGCTCGCGCTCCTGCGCCGCCGCCCATTGCGCGCCAGCCACGCTGCTGGCCGTCGCCCCCGGTCATTACGACCTCTATTTTCGCGATGCAGCACAGTCCGGATTCGGCACGCTGCACGCCTGCAACCTTACTATTGAAGTGGCCGCGACCCTGCTCGACGCCCGCTCCCGGAGCCCCCTTGATGCTTGATTACATCCGCGACGGTCAGGAGATCTATCGCAACTCCTTCGCGATCATTCGCCGCGAGGCCAATCTGGCGCGCATTCCCGCCGATCTGGAAAAACTTGCGGTGCGGGTGATCCACGCCTGCGGCATGGTCGAGGCCGTCGACGGTCTGCAATTTTCCGAAGGCGCGGGCAAGGCCGGGCGCGATGCACTGGCGGCCGGTGCGCCGATTCTCTGCGACGCGCGGATGGTCTCCGAAGGCGTGACCCGCGCGCGTCTGCCGGCCCATAACCAAGTGATCTGCACTTTGCGCGACGACAGCGTGCCGGAGCTTGCTCGTGAGCTGGGCAACACCCGCTCGGCCGCCGCGCTGGAGCTGTGGCGCCCGCACCTCGAAGGCAGTGTGGTGGTGATCGGCAATGCACCGACCGCGCTGTTCTACTTGCTGGAAATGCTCGACGCCGGCGCGCCGAAACCGGCACTGATCCTTGGCTTCCCGGTCGGCTTTGTCGGCGCTGCCGAATCGAAAGCGGCGCTGGCCGCCGACAGTCGCGGCGTGCCGTTCGTGATCATGCAGGGTCGCCTGGGCGGCAGCGCCATGGCCGCCGCCGCCGTCAATGCCCTCGCCACGGAGATCGAATGATGCAGGCCAAAGGACGTCTGATCGGCCTCGGTGTCGGCCCCGGTGATCCGGAACTGATCACCGTTAAAGCCTTGCGCCTGCTGCGCGAATCGCCGGTGGTCGCGTATTTCGTGGCCAAGGGCAAGAAGGGCAATGCGTTCGGCATCATCGAGGCGCATCTGGTCGAGGCGCAGAATCTGCTGCCGCTGGTCTATCCGGTGACCACCGAGGCGTTGCCGGCGCCGCTGTCGTATGAGCAGGTCATCAGCGATTTCTACGACGAAGCTGCTGTGGCGGTCGCCGAACATCTGGATGCCGGCCGCGACGTGGCGGTGATTTGCGAAGGCGATCCGTTTTTCTATGGCTCCTACATGTACCTGCACGACCGCCTCGCCAGCCGTTATGAGGCCGAAGTCGTGCCCGGCGTGTGCTCGATGCTCGGCGGCGCTTCGGTGCTCGGCGCGCCGCTGGTGTATCGCAATCAGAGCCTGTCGGTGCTTTCCGGCGTGCTGCCCCATGAAGAATTGAAGCGGCGTCTGGCCGATGCCGATGCGGCGGTGATCATGAAACTGGGGCGCAACTTTCCCAAGGTGCGTCAGGTGCTGGAAGAACTCGGTCTCGCCGAGCGCGCGCTGTATGTCGAGCGCGCGACCATGGCCAATCAGAAGATCGTGCCGATGGATCAGGTCGAGCCGATGTCCTCGCCGTACTTCTCGCTGATCATCGTCCCGGGCGAACGGTGGCAAGGTTGATGAGCCAAGCGACTCCCGCCATCGTCATTCTCGGCCAGGGCAGCCTCGCCATGGCGCGGCGCATTCAACAGGTCTATCCGGCGGCGCAGGTCCATGGCCTTACCGGACGGGTTGAAGGCGCCGACAGCAGCTATGAGGAATTCGGCGCGACCCTGCGCGCGTTGTATCAACAGGACACGCCGATCATTGCCCTGTGCGCGGCCGGCATTGTGATTCGCACCTTGGCGCCGCTGTTGGTGGAGAAAGGCGCTGAACCCGCTGTGCTGGCGGTGGCCGAAGACGGCAGCGCGGTGGTGCCGTTGCTCGGTGGCCTCGGCGGGGTCAACGTCATGGCCCGGGAGATTGCGGCGGCGCTGCAAGTGGCGCCGGCGATCACCACCAGCGGCGAATTGCGCTTTGGCACCTGCCTGCTCAATCCGCCAAGCGGCTACGCACTGGCTGATCTGGAATCGGGCAAACGCTTCGTTTCCGATCTGCTCGCCGGGCACAGCGTGCGCATCGAAGGCGCGGCGCCGTGGCTGGATCAGGCGCAGTTGCCGCAGGATCCGCAGGCGCAGCGGTCGATTCATGTAAGCAGTGCGCAGCGGGTGGCCAGTGCCGATGAATTGCTGATTTACCCGCGCAGTGTGGCGGTGGCAGTGAGCGCTGACGTGGCGGATCTGCCGAACGCCATTCGCGCTGCGTTGCAACAGGCCAGCGTCGCCGTGCCAGCACTGGCGTGCCTGGTGGCAGCGGACGCTGAAATGGCCGCATCGAATTTGCGCGAGGCTGCGCTCGAGTTGGGCGTGCCGCTGCGCTTCGTCGCAGCGCAAAACGATCTTCAGGCGTTGGCCCGGGTGGCAGTGCCAGCGGCGAAGGTGATCAGCGCAGAACATCTGGCGATCGCAATGGCCGAGCAACCGCTGGACATCGCGCAGATCGGCCGCCCGCGTGGTCGCCTCGCGGTCATTGGCCTTGGCCCCGGCGCCGCCGAACTGTTGGTGCCCGCGGTGAAAGCCGAACTGGCCCGCGCCACCGATGTGCTTGGCTATGAAACCTACGTGCGCATGGCCGGCCCGTTCCGCGATGATCAGGTGCAGCACTGCACCGACAATCGCGAAGAAATGCAGCGTGCCCGCCATGCCTTCAGGCTCGCCGCCGCAGGCCGCTCGGTGATCGTGGTTTCCTCGGGCGACCCGGGCGTATTCGCCATGGCCGCTGCGGTGCTCGAAGCCCTGCACGAATCGGACGATCCGGCGTGGCACAGCGTTGATCTGGAAATCCTCCCGGGCGTTTCCGCCTCGCTGGCCACTGCGGCTCAGGCCGGTGCGCCGCTGGGCCACGACTTCTGTGTGATGTCGCTGTCGGACAACCTCAAGCCCTGGGCGATCATCGAGAAACGTCTGGATCTGGCCGCCGAAGCGGATCTGGCCCTGGCGTTCTACAACCCGATTTCCCGGGCGCGCCCGTGGCAGTTGGGCCGGGCGCTGGAGATTGTTGCGCAGCACCGCTTGCCTGAAACACCGGTGGTCCTTGGTCGGGACATCGGTCGGCCGGGGCAGACGCTGCGCACCACGACCCTGGGCGCATTGACACCGGAACAGGTGGACATGCGCACCATGGTGTTGATCGGTTCTTCGACCACCTGCACTTTCGCCCGTGCCGGGGGCGGTGAATGGGTGTATACGCCGCGTTGGTATGGTGAAAAACCGCTGTCCTGAAAAACCCTCCGCTCATGCAATTCTCAGCGACGGGAAAGTTTGAGCGGTTGTAAGTCCGATTGAAGTTTCAATTGTTTTCCACCAGCAATAACAAATGGTCATGTCCCACAGGGCAGGGCCATTTTTTATGCCCGACGGTCGCGCCGGTCCGCTAATTATTTCGCTGCCGTTACAGCGTACTGCTCCGGTGTTATCAGATATTGCCGGGGACAAGCTTTGTATTCCTTGTTGTTTGTGTGGCGCGTATTAGCCCACTAGGGTGCTGTGTTCATAGCACTTGTCGAGTGTCGTTCAAATCAATTTACCGCTCTGCAGCGGCGCGAAAGTGTGCGCGGTCAATGAGCCATTTAATAAACAAGGAGTGTGTAATGGCTTTGAAAAACGATTATTCGTTCGGGCGAGCGTTCGTATCTGCGCAAGAGTATTCGGTGATCTCGAGGGCGTTACGGGAGTTCTCTGCCTCGGCGCAGTACCAAGCGCTTAACGACTGTTACCAGCAAGCCAGTCAAACGACCGATCCGGTGTCGTTGTTGACCCTGGCGAGCCTGTTTCAAGAGCAACTTGCAGCGCTGCTCAAACGCAAGAAAACCCCTGTCCCGGTGGCTGTCGATGACATTGCGCGCGGGCTGCAACGTTATCTGTCACGGCTTTCGACGACCGTGGAAATGTTGTCGGGGCTGACCCGGCCGGTTCCGAAGGTCATCCATTTCGTTTGGGTTGGCGGCAGCGAAGTCGGTGTCAATCAGCGCGATTACATGAATATCTGGCGCCAGGTGATGGCGGCTGAGGGTTATCGCTTCAACCTTTGGTACGACAGCGATGCGTTGCTGGCTTTCGAGATGAACCGGGTCATTCTCGACAGTGCCAGGGCTGATGCGATGACGTCCGGTGGCGCTGCACTCAAGCATGCCGGGCAACTGGCGACGATGATTGAAGACCGCGCACGGGTGTTGAAACAGCAGATGTTCGACTACCTCAGCCAGCCGAAGTGGAATGGGCGAGCCGATCAAGCGCGCATCGATCTGATGGTGCGTGCTTATGGCAAGGACCGCGCGACGCTGCAGGCTTTTCGTCAGCGCTGCCTCGACAGCCATCTGGCGATGGTTGGCGCGGATCTGCAATTACGCGATGTATCTCACGCTTTTGCCGATGACTTGCTGGCGGACGTCTACCGTCGCGAAGTGTCGATGCGTGGCAATTTCGCTGCGGCGAGCGATGTAGTGCGCTTGCAGGCGGAACTTCGTGAAGGCGGGCGTTATACCGACATGGATTATCTGCCGCCACTGCTCGACAAGTTGGGCGGTGTCGATATCAGCGATTACAGCCAGACGCAGAAAATCGGTGTTCTGCAACTTCTATTGAACAATAACCCGCAGTTGATGCCTGGACGCGATCCACAGCATTACCCCGACAGAACCGGCAGTCTCCCAGAACAACATAAACAACTTCTCGAGGATTTTGCTCGCAGCAAACCGGACGTGCTTGAACTGTTCGTGCCGCCACAGACCGTGGAGGCCGGCGAGAACGGCTTTCGCATGGGGCTGCAAATCGGCGAAGAAATGAATGCACATTTCATCGCCCAGCCGGGCAGCGGCATGACGATGTCGATCATGCAAGTCATTCGGCTTAATTACGACGTGCTTACTGAAGTTGAAAGACGCATGGCCAACTCGGGATCCGGGTGGGCCGACAGTGAAACCCTGACCACGGTCGCTGCGGCAGTCATTGAAGAGATGTTGGTCAGGTCGAACTTCACCAACTGGAATGAAGCTTATGCCTACCAATTGCTCAAAGCGGTTGTCAGCTATTACCAGGACGGCATTCGTAATGACGCGGGGGGGACGGTAACGCTCACTGGCCCGGGCGCGGCCCTCGCCGGATTGCATGAATACGTCGAAGCCAATTGCGATCCGTTTTTCACTCGTCAGGTGTTGGCGCAACAGCGTTTGCGCGAGGGTTATAACGTCAATACCGAAGAAGAGACCATTTCCGGCTGGATCGTCAGGGGCACGGAAAAAGACTGGCTGGAGATGGAACACGCCCGCTGGGCCGAGGGCAAGCTCAAATCCCGTTATGCCGGACGCTTGTCCGACCTGCTCAGTGATCGAAGCCTGACCTTCGAACGCGGCTGGCCCGTTGTCGAAGGCAAACAGGTGCTGTTGACCGCGGTGCTGCAGCGCTTGATGGATGATCTGGGCGAGCCGTTCATTCGAGCGATGCGAGACAAGCTGAGCGGGGAGGTTACCTTCGATCAAGCCGTGGTCATCGACTTCGACACCCGCCAACAGGTGCTGGCGCAAGGGCCTGTCGTGGTGCCGAGTTCCCGTGGCGCGGATTCCGTCAGCCATCTCAACGAACTGTTCAGCCGCATCGCCCACGGCACGCTGCCGCTGGAGCAACTGAGCCCCGCGATGCGGGTCGTACTCGGGGGGATTTTCGGCGCGACGAGCGTGGACGAGGGCGGCTTCGCCGATACCTGGCAACAGGTGCGCGACCTGGCCATCGCCACCGACCGCGACGGCACTTTCGCGCGCTACGATGCGATTGAAAAAGCCGTGCGCCAGCGCCGCTCGGCGGCGTTCGAGAACGGGCTGGAACGCGACCTGCCGACGGCCACATCGACGACTCGCGAGCTCAAGGTGCAAGCCATGTCCGAGCCGCTGACGCTGCGCCAGTGGGGCGAGCGTATCGGCCAGATCAAGCGCAGCGCCCGGCAGGAGTTTCGCACGCAGATCTTGCAGCGCAGCGGCCAGGTGCGTGAGGTCTTTTTCAAGGCCGGCGCGGTGTCGGTCAAGCAGTTGCCGCAGGATCTGTTGCAGCACAACGCAGGCGACCCGGGGCGCCGCTGTTATCCGCTGGTGCTGCTGATGGGCGCCGCCGTTGCAGCTGGCGAGCCGGCGGAGCGGGCGTTGGTCGGGCATGTCGCCAGCGCCAGCGCGAGTCCCGACGAACTTGGCTCGCGGGCGTTGCGCAGTGCGCTGGACGAACTGCGCGCCTTGCCCACCGGCGAGGTCGGCAGCGCTCGCGGCGTGCAACGCATGGACAGCATCATCGCCGCGCTTGACGCCAGTGCGGCACCTGCGGTGCTGCTGCTCGACACCGGCGACCACGCCCTGCTGCTGGCCAAAGTGCGAACCGGTGAGCACGCGGCCTATCGCTTCTACGACCCCAACTTTGCTCTCTATGGGTTTGCCGATGGTGCGCAGTTGCAGCGTGGCGTAGAGCATTATCTGAGCGCAGACGATAACGCGCTGGCGAAGCTTTATGGTCTGGGCGATGCGGCCAATGCGCCATTCAACGTGATCGAACTGGACACCTCGGCGATCGCCGAACGCAGGCTGTCATCGGATCTGCGCGTGGACAGTTTTCTGCACAACGCAGCACTGGCCGATCCGCAGGGAGCGTCGATCTGGCACAAGCAAGCGCTGGCCCGCACCCGATCTCTGGGCGAAAACGCTCGACTGGGCGCCAGTCTCGCGCAACTGGATGCACGCTACTGGGCCAGCGAGTTCGAGCAGGCGACCAAGCGCTTGCGCCTTGAGCACAAGGTGGCGGGTGATTACGTGCCGTTGCTCGATACCCTCGGCAACAAAGCCGACGGCGGCCACAGCATTACCCTGATCGATCCGCGCAATGCGCAAAACACCCTGACGGTGATCACCCGCGATTCGCGCTTTCAGAAAATCAGGCAATACGTCGAACGACTCGTGCAGGGTGGTGCGGCCAGGCCCGGGCAGACGGCTGACCACGACGGTGGCAGCCGGCTGAGTTTTGCCTTTGCGATCCAGACGCTGATCAGTGAAATGCGCCAGCGCGATTACCGCGCTGGCGATACCGTGCCGGCGTTGACCGTTGCTCTGCAGATCCAGGTGTACGTCAGTTATGCACAGCTGGGCTTTGGTGTCGCCAGCGATGCTGCGCAGATCGTCCAACTGGTGCGTCAGGTAGCAGCGGCCGAGCGGGCGTTGCAGCAGGGCTCATTCGCCGCACGCCTGGCAGGACACGCCGCCACGGGCGTTGGTGTGGCATTTTCCGTGGCCAATATCGGCTTCGACATCTACAACCTGACGCAGGCAGAGAATCATGAGCAGCGAGCGCGGTTCTCCACGTCCCTGGCGTTCAACACGGCGGCGCTGGGTCTGGATCTTGTCGCCCTGGCAGCGGGCGGAACGGTGGGCGCGTTCGCCGCAGCGCTGGCCGTGCCGCTACTGGGCGTGGGTATCGGGGTGGCCGCCATTGCCAGCAATCTCGGGCAGATCATGGACAAGGCTGCGGCCATTGGCGAGCACCTCTCGCAGATTCACGACGCTTATCAGCAATCTTACGAACGCGCTGGTGCGGTCTTGCAGTTCCCCGCTCTGGCCGTGATAACCGAGGTGGATCTGCACAGCAGGAGGGTGGCGTTCGAGGGGCAGAAGTTTTACCCCTGGAAAGGCAGTGCGCTGGAGCTGCCGCAGTACGACGATGATCCAGCCAGGCGACATGCCGCGATCAACATTCCCAGAGCCTTTCAACGGCCTGCTGTCGGCAGCGTCTGGGGGACCTTGCCCGAGGCGCTGGTGCTGCCCTGTTCACCCGTCTGTTACTACGGCTACGAATATCAGCTCGGCAGCGCCGGGGCCGTGCCTTTTTCCACGACCCGCTATCCGCGGTTGCATGACCGCCTGGCACATCAGCTGGAATATGACGCGCTCGGTAACCGGGTGTTCTACCTGTTCAGTACGCCGTTTGCGCCGCACATACTCTACAAGCTGCATCCGGTCTTCATGGCCACGACGATCAAGGTGCAGTTGAGTGCTGAGGTCAGCCAACTGGTGGTTCCGGACCTGCCACCAGAGTGGCGCGAGAAGATTGCCTACCGGATCACCGCACCGCAGGGGCAATACCGGATTCGATTGGCGCCAGGCCTGCTGGCGGTGAATTTCGAACAAGCGCAGGGCTGGGAACGGGTGACATGGACGGTGCAAGCGTCCTGGGCCCGGGTGGAACAGGTCAGCTTTCGGGAAAAGCCACGGGACAGCATCGACAGCGCACCTGACATGGTGGTCGATGGCGTGGTGTTGAATCGTTTCGACGGTGTCATCGAGCTCGCCGAGGGACTGTTCCGGATCGACTGGACAGGCCTCAGCCTGCATCTAATCGGTGTTGTTCTCGACTACGAAAACAAAGCTGCGGATCAGCAGCGCAGCACCAACATGGCAGCCAGCGGCATCCCGGCGCCGGTTCTGCGCTATCTGCGCGCTCAGGTCACAAGCGGGCAATTGACCGCAGCGTATTTGCCGTTACGTAACTTCAGAGTGCCGTTCAATTCGCCCGGCCAGCCAGTGGTGACCACCGGCTATTACGACACTGCGCGGGATCGGGTGCTGTTCGCACGTAATCTGCCGCAGGAAGTCAACGAGGGCGTGGTTCTGGCAGGCGTCAGCGCGGGCCATGCGTGGTTTTATCATCCCGATCATCCATCGCTATGGCGGGTCGATGTGCTGACCGGCACCGTCCAGCATCTCTACCGACTGAAAAATCCGCGTATGGGATCGACGATCATTGGCTGCCAACAACAAGCCGATGGTGCGCTGCGGATTGCGCAGAGGCTGACGGCAGAAGCGTTGCATGGCACTACCACCATCGAGTATCGGATCACCGCTCAGCATGTGGAACTGACGGCTTGCAAGATCACTTTCGCGGCAGAGGATTATCGGTTCGAACCGCGCGAAGCGCTTCGACAAATCGATGCCCCGTTCAGGCACGAATCGCCAGACACGCCCGCCAGCAGCAGCGGCTGGGCTTATGCTCCGTTCATTGTCGTGGAAGGCTATGCCGGGTTGCAGCTGCGCGACCGGGCCTGGCTGAACAAGGCGACGGGCAAGTGCATTCAGGCCGGGCAGGACCGGTCCTGGCCCGAGGACTTGTTGATGCTGACGCCGTCCAATCCTGAAAACAACGCAGTGCTGTTCTATAGCCCGCAGGAGCGGACGATCAGCCGCGGCATCGAACCCCGTGCCGGGCATTGGCAGAATGTGGTGATCGAACACGATGTGGTGGAGGTCACTCAGACCAATCAGCGTTTCATCGCCACCAAGGACGACGGCCGACTGTTCGAAATCGATATCGTCGACGTGCCGGCAGCGGCAGCGATCGACGACGCGATTGTGTTTCAGTACGGGGTACCTTCCCTTGCCCACAGAAGCGATGAGGCGTGGCTCGATCAGGCCGATAAGCCCTCGATTCTCCGCTTCGCCGGTGTCGGGCAGCGTTGGCTGCAGCGACATCCCGATTGGTTGAGCGCATTGCCCGCGTTGGCCACGAAAGCGCCGTTACTGCCGTTGCCGATCTTCGGTCTACGTGATGTGGCAGGTCAGGCTTTCCTGGCGGCATGGTGTGTCGATGGCAGAATCGCTGTGGCCGATATCGGTCAGGGCAAGGAGCTGGCGCTGCTCGGTCTGACCCCGGATCAAAGCGCTGTCTGGTTGCTTGAGGTCAGCGCCGGACAACTTTATCGCCAGCCGCTGATGGCGATCGAAGCACTGCGGGGAGTGTTTGCCGAGGACCATCGCTTGCTGAAACCGCAGGCGCTCGGCAGGCCTGAAAAGGTCTGGACGTCATGGACTTTTGCTGAGGTGCGGCGCCAGGGTGAAGGGCTGGCCGCGCAGACCCTTGATGGGGTGCATCTGCAATTGCTGGATAACCAGCCGGCAATGATCGTAGGCGTGGAAAATCGCTGGTCTCATGTGCCGGGGCACAGCGATCAACAGTTACGTGCGCGCCTGCGAGCATTGTTGCACGGGCATGCCCACGCGCCTGTCGTACAAGTGGCAAGTGCAACCGGACGCTATCTGTATTACCTGCCGCAACTTGACCGGCTGTTCGATCTGGCCGGTCGCAGTGACGGACAGTGGTCGGCATTCCTCGGTACGCGCGGGTCGAAGCAGCCGATGCTGTTCGACCCGGTCGACCAGTTGATTTTCAGCGCCGGCCCGAACGACGGCGTCTGGCTGCCCGGCAGTTATGCCCATCGCGACGCCGAAGTCCTGGCGCTCGAGGTGGGTGATGACATGACAGAGATCGAGCCATTGCTGCCCGAAGGCGTCGCCAGGCTGCTGCTGGCTTACGGTGCGCAGACCTCGGGTTATCGGCTGTCGCAAGCGTCCTTCCAGCGCCTGGACTGCATCGTGGTCGATGGGCGACAGGCTTCAGGTGCTGAAACGGCAGAACCTTGCCTGCTGGATCTGGATCTGGACGAGTGCGGGCATTGGTGGATGTCGCGGGTCGATGACGATGTGGTACTGACCGATCCGGACTCCGGGCACAGTCTGATCTTGCGTAATTTCGACGGACAACGCCCACTGCTACTGATGCTGCCCATTGCCGGGCGGCCACACACGTTCACGCTGGCTCAAGGGCTGCAAGCGTTTGCCACTGTGCGCGGCGCAGAAGCAACGGTCAGCCTGACAGCGCTGATCGCAGCGCTGCGCTGAGGTCGCTCCGCACAGCAAAACGCCGCGAACGGTGACCGTACGCGGCGTTTTGTTGTGGCGGTTGCATTGCGGCAATGCTCAAGGCACCAGGTAACCCTTCACACCGGTAAAGATGATTTGTGCTGCCAGCGCGCAAACAAACAATCCCATCAAGCGGCTGACAATCTGCAAGCCCTGATCGCCGAGAATCCGCTCGATGCGATTGGACAGGTACAGCACCACACCGACAGTGAAACTGGCGAGCGCAATACTCATGATTGCGGTGAGCTTGTCGTCCCAGTGTGGCTGGCTGACGCCCATTACCAGCAAGGCGCCGATGGTGCCGGGGCCGACCGTCAGCGGAATGGTCAGCGGCACGATGGTTACATCCTGCTGCACGTTATCGGCCTGCACCGCCGGTTTGCCCTGAGCCATGCCCAGCGCGGATATGAACAACACGCTGCCGGCACCGATGCGGAAGGCGTCCACGGTGATGCCGAAGACATCGAAAATCACCCGCCCGAACAAATACAGCAGAACACTGGAAATCAGTGTGGCGAGGGCGACCTTCCACGCCAGACGCCGCTGTTCCTTGCGCGAATAGCCACGGGTCAGGCTGATAAAGCAGGACAACACGAAGAACGGGCTGTAGAGCACCAGCATCTTCAGATAAACGCTGAACAACACATGGAGCATGATGCAAGCTCACTGGCGATGGAGTCGGGGGGAGTCTATCAGGCACCGGACAATCTGTCGGTTTACGACGGCTGGGTCGTGGCCCGGTTCTGCTGATCGCGTTCGGCGACCCAATGCTCGATCAGTTCACGCAGTTGTGACAGCTCCACCGGTTTGGACATGTGCCCGTCCATGCCGGCCTGGCGTGCGCGTTCTTTATGTTCGGCGAGAATGTGCGCGGTGAGGGCGACGATCGGTGTGCGGATGCGCTGATTGCTGACTTCCCAGGCGCGCAGTTGCTGAGTGGCTGAGAAGCCATCGAGGATCGGCATTTCGCAGTCCATCAGCACCAGGTCGTAACGCTGGGCCTTCATCGCTTGCAGCGCTTCTTCGCCATTGCTCGCGGTGTCCGGTTGCAGATTGAGCTTGCCGAGCATGCCACGGATCACTTTGGTGGAAATGGTGTTGTCTTCGGCGACGAGGATGCGGAAGTCGCTCGGCACTTTCGCAGCAGTGGCCGCCGTAACGACTTGCGGCTGGAACACCACCTGGCCCTTGTTGCGCTGATTGAGTTCGTCCGCCAGCGTGGTCTTGAGCGTATAACCGGCCACCGGTTTGGCCAGTATTCGTTTGATCCCCGAATTGCGCGCAATGATCTTGCTCGGCGCGTTGCTGATGCCGGTGAGCATGATCAGCAGAATGTCGTGGTTCAGGCTCGGGTCTTCCTTGATCTTCGCCGCCAGTTGCATGCCGGTCATGCCGGGCATGTTCTGGTCGAGCAGAACCACGTCGAAGTAATCGCGCAGGTGCGCCTTGGTGCGCAGCAGCGCCAGCGCTTCCTTGCCCGACGGCACGGCGCTGACATTCAGGCCCCAGGCGCTGCATTGCTGTACCAGCACTTTGCGGCAGGTGTCGTTATCGTCGACCACCAATACCCGCGCGCCTTGCAGCGGGCTGTCCAGATCGGATGTCGGGTGTTCGAGGCGATCCGGGTCCAGCGGCAGGGTCAGCCACAAGGTGCTGCCCTGAGTGGCGCCGCTCTTGATGCCGAACTCGCCCTGCATCAGACGGATCAGTTGGCGCGCAATCACCAGGCCGAGATTGCCGCCCAGGCGATTGGCCGAGAGGAAGTGCTTGCTGTGCAATTCGGCGTGCAACAGTGCTTCGCGCTCTTCCGGCTCCATCGGCACGCCGCTGTCCTGCACGGCAATGCGCAGGCGCGGTTTGCTGCTGCGCTCGTCCAGTGCAACGACGATCAGCACTTCGCCTTCTTCGGTTTTCTTCAGGGCGTTTTCCAGCAGGCTCAGCAAGGTCTGGCGCAGGCGCGTCGGATCGCCGCTGATCACCCGTGGCACTTGCGGCTGGATGAAGCTGATCAGCTCGACGTTCTGTTGCTCGGCTTTGGCCCGGTAGATGCTCAGGCAATCATCGATCAGGGCGTTGAGGTCGAACTGCACGTCATCGAGTTCGATCTGCCCGGATTCGAGCTTGGAGATGTCGAGGATCTCATTGATCAGCGTCAGCAGTTCGTTGCCGGCGCTGTGGATGGTCTGCACGTAATCGCGTTGCTTGACCGACAACGGCGTGCCCAGCAGCAGCTCGGTCATGCCCAGTACGCCGTTCATCGGTGTGCGGATTTCGTGGCTGATCTTGGCGAGGAATTCGGCTTTGGCGTTGATTTCGGCGTTGCTTGCCGCGAGGTCGCGGCTGATGCTGAAACGGCTTTCGGTGATGCTGCGCTGTCGCTCGCCCAAGGCAATGCTCATCAGCAGGCCGCTGATGCAGATGAATACCATCAGCGTCATGATCAGGCCTTGCGGCGTGACCAGTGTCAGCCCCAGCAGCGCCGGCAGGATAACCAGGGTGCCGATGTTGAACACGACCATGGCGGCGACGAACAGACGCGCCGGGCGATAGCCTTTTTGCCAGTGATAGAAACCCACCAGCAACATGCTCAGGCCGGCCAGTGCGACCAATGCGTAGGTGATGATGTTCAGCGGCAAGGTGTTGACGAACAGCAGCAACAGGCTGCACGTGACGATCAACAGAATGTCGCCCCACAGCAGTTTGTTCAGCGCGTGCTGGCCCAGTGGTGCAAAGAAGCGCAGGGCGAACATCAACCCGGCTGGGGCGGTCAGCAGCAGTGCCAGATAAGCGCCCGGCGTTTGAATGGCTTGCCAGTTCGGCAGCCACGGACCGGCGAGGTTGAGCAACAGAAACAGACTCAGCCCCAGCAGGCCTTCACAGATCGCCAGCCACAGACTGCTGCGCGAGCGCGAGTAGGCGTAGCGCACCAGGTTGTGCAGCAGGAGCATGGCGAGGCAGCCGAACAGCAGGCCGAAAATCAGCGTCTGCTTCTGATCGGCTGCGCCCTCGATTGCCGCTTGCAGGGTGATGTGCGGGCGTAGCTGATGGCCGGAGACCATGCGTACGTAGACGTCCAGCGGCTTGTCGGCCTGGGGCAGGGGCAGCATGAAATCGCTGCTTGGCAAAGGATGTTCGGCCTGCGGCCGTTCGTTGCCGGTATTGCGTTGCTCGATCAGCCGGTCGCCGTCAAGCACGTAGAGATTGAGTTGGGACAGGTCGGGGGCAAAGATGCGCAGCACTTGTTCGTGCTTGCCCGGCGCCAGTTTGAAGCGCAGCCACAGGGCGCCGTCGGGTTCGGCCGCGGTCAGACGGTCAAGCTCGATGGGGCTGAATTGATTGGTGTAGCGAGCGGAGCGGATGTCGCTCAGTTGCAGGATGCCCTGATCGTCAAGCAATACCGACCAGCCACTGCCTTGCGCGGCCTGGGCCGGGAGCGTGCAGAGCAAGGTCATCAGCGTGACGGTGAAGCTTATGGCAATCCTGAGCCAGCGCACGGCGAAATCCCTTCGTAGGTTGATGCCAGAATATAACGATGCGCGACGACCGAACAGCCCGGCGAGGAATGGCATCCCGCGCCGGGCCTGATGGATCGCTTACTCCTGGGTTTCGCCGCGTTCACGGGCAATGGCGCGGTAGCCGATGTCCTTGCGGTAGAAGCAGCCTTCCCAGTCGATGGCAGCGGCCAGTTTGTAGGCCTGCTGCTGAGCTTCACCCACGGTGGCGCCCATGGCCGTGGCACACAGTACACGACCACCGGCAGTAACGACCTGACCGTCCTTCAACGCGGTGCCGGCGTGGAAGACTTTGCCTTCCAGGCCCGCCGCTGCATCCAGACCGTTGATCGCTGCGCCTTTGGCGTAGTCGCCCGGGTAGCCGCCAGCGGCCAGCACGATGCCAACGCTCGGACGCGGATCCCATTGCGCTTCGATCTTGTCCAGCGCTTGCGCCAATGCGGCTTCAACCAGCAGCACCAGGCTCGATTGCAGACGCAGCATCACCGGTTGGGTTTCCGGATCGCCGAAGCGGCAGTTGAACTCGATAACCTTCGGATTGCCGGCCTTGTCGATCATCAGACCGGCATAGAGGAAACCAGTGTAGACGTTACCTTCGTCGGCCATGCCGCGCACGGTCGGCCAGATCACCTGGTCCATCACGCGCTGATGCACGTGGGCGGTGACCACCGGGGCAGGGGAGTAGGCACCCATGCCACCGGTGTTCGGGCCGCTGTCGCCGTCACCGACGCGTTTGTGGTCCTGGCTGGTGGCCATCGGCAGCACGTTCTTGCCGTCGACCATGACAATAAACGAAGCCTCTTCGCCGTCGAGAAATTCTTCGATCACCACGCGCGAACCGGCGTCGCCAAACGAGTTGCCGGCGAGCATGTCACGCACGGCGTCTTCGGCTTCGGCCAGGGTCATGGCGACGATCACGCCTTTGCCGGCAGCCAGGCCATCGGCCTTGATCACGATCGGCGCGCCTTTCTCACGCAGATAAGCCAGGGCCGGCTCGATCTCGGTGAAGTTCTGGTAATCGGCGGTCGGGATCTTGTGGCGCGCGAGGAAATCCTTGGTGAAGGCTTTCGAGCCTTCCAGTTGCGCAGCACCGGCGGTCGGACCGAAGCAGTCCAGGCCGCGGGAGCGGAACAGATCGACCACGCCAGCCACCAGCGGCACTTCCGGGCCGACGATGGTCAGGGAAACGTTTTTCTCGGCGAAGTCAGCCAGTTGCTCCAGCGCCAGCACGTCGATGGCGACGTTCTCGCACTTGGCTTCAATAGCGGTGCCAGCGTTGCCCGGTGCAACGAAAACCTTCTGCACACGCGGATCCTGAGCCACTTTCCAGGCCAGAGCATGTTCACGGCCACCGCTGCCAATGATCAAAACATTCATTTCAAAAACCTCGGATGACGCTAATTCTGTGGGGGCTGATCGTTCCCACGCTCCGCGTGGGAATGCCTCTACGGACGCTCCGCGTCCGAGGGACGCGGAGCGTCCCGGGCTGCGTGCCCACGCAAAGCGTGGGTACGATCAAGCAAAATAATCAGTGACGGAAGTGGCGCATGCCGGTGAATACCATTGCGATGCCGGCTTCATCAGCAGCAGCAATCACTTCGTTGTCACGCATCGAGCCGCCCGGCTGGATCACCGCAGTGATGCCGACCTTGGCCGCATTGTCCAGACCGTCGCGGAACGGGAAGAATGCATCGGACGCCATGACCGAACCGGCCACCTGCAAACCGGCGTGCTCAGCCTTGATCGCAGCGATACGCGCTGAGTTGACGCGGCTCATCTGGCCGGCGCCGACACCGATGGTCTGGCGATTCTTGGCGTAGACAATGGCATTGGATTTGACGTATTTGGCGACTTTCCAGGCGAAGATCAGGTCGTGGATTTCCTGTTCGGTCGGCGCGCGTTTGGTCACCACTTTCAGGTCATCGGCGCTGATCATGCCGATATCGCGGCTCTGCACCAGCAGGCCACCGTTGACGCGCTTGTAATCCCAGGCAGCGGCGCGCTCAGCCGACCACTCGCCGCAGGCCAGCAGGCGTACGTTGGCTTTCGCGGCAACAATGGCACGGGCTTCTTCGCTGACCGATGGGGCGATGATCACTTCAACGAACTGGCGCTCGACGATCGCTTTGGCGGTCTCGGCATCCAGTTCACGGTTGAAGGCGATGATGCCGCCGAACGCCGACTCGGTGTCGGTGGCGTAGGCCAGTTCGTAAGCCTGACGGATGCCGCCTTCAGCGTCCGGGCTGACCGCCACGCCGCACGGGTTGGCGTGCTTGACGATCACGCAGGCTGGCTTGACGAAGCTCTTCACGCATTCCAGCGCCGCGTCGGTGTCGGCGACGTTGTTGTACGACAGTTCTTTGCCTTGCAGCTGGGTGGCGGTGGCGATGCCGACTTCGGCAGGCTTGGCTTCCACGTAGAACGCCGCGCTCTGGTGCGGGTTCTCGCCGTAGCGCATTTCCTGAGCCTTGATGAACTGGCTGTTGAAAGTGCGCGGGAATTCGCTGCGACCTTCAGTGCTCAAAGTTTCAGCGGCCTGGTTCACGGTGCCCATGTAGTTGGCGATCATGCCGTCGTAGGCGGCGGTGTGTTCGAAGGCCTTGAGCATCAGGTCGAAACGCTGGGCGTAGGTCAGGCCGCCGGCCTTGAGGTTTTCCAGGACGCTGGCGTAATCGCTGGCATTCACCACGATGGCCACGTCTTTGTGGTTTTTCGCTGCGGAACGGACCATGGTTGGCCCGCCGATGTCGATGTTCTCGATGGCGGTCGGCAGGTCGCAGCCTGGCTTGTTGATGGTCGCTTCGAACGGGTACAGGTTGACCGCTACCAGATCGATCGGCTTGATGCCGTGCTCGTTCATGATCGCATCGTCAGTACCGCGACGACCGAGGATGCCGCCGTGGATTTTCGGGTGCAGGGTTTTCACCCGACCGTCCATCATCTCGGCGAAACCGGTGTAATCCGCGACTTCCACTGCGGCAACGCCGTTGTCACGCAGCAGCTTGAACGTTCCGCCGGTGGAGAGGATCTCGACGCCCAGAGCTTCGAGCTCCTTGGCGAATTCGAGGATCCCGGTCTTGTCGGAAACGCTGATCAAGGCGCGGCGGATCGGCAGGCGGGTAGTCTGGTCGGTCATCTCAATTTCCATCAAAAGCAAAGGAAGTCAGCAAAAAAGGCGACCGTTTTTTACGCGGGCGCCTTTCTGGTTTGATTGAATGCTTACAGCAGATCGTACTGCTTGAGTTTCTTGCGCAGCGTGCCGCGGTTCAGTCCCAGCAGCTCACTGGCCTTGGTCTGGTTGCCCTTGACGTAGTTCATCACGCTTTCGAGCAGGGGCGCCTCGACTTCGGACAGCACCAGGTTGTACACATCCGTGACGGACGCGCCCTCAAGGTGGGCGAAATAATTGTGCAGCGCCTTCTCGACACTCCCGCGAAGGGTCTGGCCTTCTTCGCTCGGCGTGTTGAGGTGCTGTTTCAAATTCACGTTGTCGCTCACGGGTGTTGTTCCACTCACTAAAGTCTCGGTCATCATCGTCATGCGGCCACCCCTTCTTCGTCCCCTGTCAGGCTCTTGTAACGCTCGGCGAAGAACTCCCGAACGTCGGCGCATTGTGTTTCCGTACCATCCAAACGATTGAAACGGGCGCGAAACTCCCTGGCGCCCGGCAAGGTTGCGAGATACCAGCCCACATGCTTGCGGGCAATGCGCACGCCCATCACGTCGCCATAGAAGGCGTGAAGGGCAGCCAGATGCTCCAGCAGGATGCGTTCCACTTCGCTCAGTTCCGGCGCGGGCAATTTCTCGCCGGTGCGCAGGAAGTGATCGATCTCGCGAAAAATCCATGGCCGCCCTTGAGCGGCCCGGCCTATCAGCAGGCCATCGGCACCGGTCGCATCAAGCACGTATCGGGCCTTTTCCGGCGAATCGATATCGCCATTGGCAAACACCGGGATCGACACCGCCTGCTTGATCGCGGCAATCGTGTCGTACTCGGCTTCCCCTGTGTACAGATCGGCGCGCGTACGGCCATGTACGGCCAGCGCTGTGATCCCGGCCTGTTCGGCGATCTTCGCCACGTTCAGACCGTTCTTGTTCTCGCGATCCCAGCCCGTGCGGATCTTCAGGGTGACCGGCACATCAACCGCGGCCACTACGGCCTGCAGGATCTCGGTCACCAGTGCTTCGTCTTTCAGCAACGCGGAGCCGGCGGCCTTGTTGCAGACCTTCTTGGCCGGGCAACCCATGTTGATATCGATAATCTGTGCGCCCAGCTCGACGTTGGCCCGTGCCGCATCGGCCAGCATCTGCGCGTCGCCACCGGCAATCTGCACCGAGCGCGGCTCGGGATCGCCTTCGTGGATCATGCGCATGCGCGACTTGCGGGTATTCCACAGGCTCATGTCGCTGGTGACCATTTCCGAGACTACAAGCCCTGCGCCCAGACGCTTGCACAGCTGACGAAAGGGCTGGTCGGTGACGCCCGCCATCGGGGCGAGAATCAAACCGTTCTGCAATGTATATGGGCCGATGCGTACCGCCGACATAGGACTTCCCTGAAGTGGGGCCGGATCATGAGAGTTCGAAAAAGGGTGGGCATGATACCCGCTCTCGATGACTGGTTAAAGGCTGAATTGAACAAAATCTGAACAGTTATTCTGTTATCGCCAACGGTTTGGTCGGCCGCGATCAGTCAGAAAAATGCCGTCAATCGGGAAACGCTGAAGCGGTTCATTCCGGCGAGTGGAAGTTCAGGCTGTAATTCACCGCTTTCGGCCCCGGATCGAGAATATCCAGAGCGATGTGGATCGGCGTCTGCGGCGGCATTTCCGCCAGGCCTTCGAGATCGCCGCTCAGATACTCGCCGGGTTTGAAGCGACGACTGGCGATCAGATGACCGTTGAGGTCGGCAAAACGCAGTTCGAGCAAGGGGAACGGTTGGGAAAACGTCGCCCGGTTGTAAATGATCGCATCGACCACCAGTGCCCCGCTGAACTCGGGATGGCTGCGCACCACCAGGTTGCTGCTCTTGATTTTGCCGATATCGACTTTCGACGGCACGGTGCAGCCGATCTGCGGGCAGATCTGCTGGAACCACGGTCGATATTGATCCTGCCGCGCCAGCTCCTCGAAGTGATAGGCGATGTACTGGGCGGCAAGGCCGCCGGCCGCCAACACCACCAGCACCAGCCACAGCAGGCGCCGGCCCCAGGGCGAGCGGCGTTGCTGCCAGTCCAGTTGCAGCGGGTCGTCGGTCAGATCCTGCAGGACCTCGGCGCGCACGCCGGGCTCGGCCCGTTCGCGTTTTTTGCGCGGCGAAGTGATCAATGGCAGATCGTCGTCATCGCTGTCGTCGCTGGCCGAGAAGCGTTCGCGGCGGGCGGCCGGGTCAATCGGATCGTGCAGGCGCAGTTGCGGGATCGGCGGCTCGTCATCCAGATCCACCGGTTCCAGTGATAACGAGGGTTCGGTGCGCTCGGGTTCGAGGGTTTCGATGCCGTCGATATCCGGCTCGACATCCGGCGCTGCGCTGCGCTCATCGGCAGGTTCGCTGAACAGGCTGTCGGGCCATGTGCCTTCGTCCGGTTCCGGGCTGTCGCGCCGGGCGCTCAAGGATTCTTCGCGGGTACGGCCGAATTCGGCGGCTGGTTGGATTTCACGCTGTTCGAGGCGGGCGAGTTCTTCGTCCAGATCGAGGCTGTCCAGATCCAGTTCCGACGCGCTCCATTGCTTCTGGCTGATGGCGCGCGGCGCGGGGATCTGTTCGACGACCGCAGAATCGCTGACAGGCGCGGGCGTTTCAGGCAGCGCTGGTGCGAGCGGCGTCACCGTGTCCTTGCCAGAATGTTGCTCGAGCAGCTGCTTGGCGGCATTGAACACTTGCAGGCAGGAGCCGCAACGAACCACGCCGCGCGCCACGCTCAACTGAGCATGGTTGACGCGGAAACTGGTCTGGCAATGCGGGCATTGGGTGACGAAACTGTCGGTCATGCGGCGATCCGGTTCAGGCAAGCGGTCATTTTAGCGCCGACGCCCGGTGATGCGCACCCAGCCGTCGCGATTGGCGATCGGGTCGAGCTCGAAGTCCTGCGCATAAGCTGCCGCTACTTCTTCGCCCTGCTCGGCGAGAATGCCCGACAGCGCCAGGCGCCCACCGCTCTTGACCAGGCTGGACAGCTGCGGCGCCAGCGACACCAGCGGGCCGGCGAGAATATTGGCCACCAGCACGTCGGCCGGAACCGGCGGCAGATCCTCGGGCAGGTACAGCGGGAACAGCTCATCGGCAATGTTGTTGCGCCCGGCGTTGTCGCGCGAGGCTTCCAGTGCCTGTACGTCGATGTCGGTGCCCACGGCTTTCTTGGCGCCGAGCAGCAGGGCGGCAATCGCCAGAATCCCCGAGCCACAGCCGAAGTCGAGCACGTGGCAGTCTTTCAGATCCTGACCGTCGAGCCATTCCAGGCACAGTGCGGTGGTCGGGTGGGTGCCGGTGCCGAACGCCAGGCCCGGGTCCAGCAGCAGATTGACTGCGTCAGGCTCGGGCGCGGCGTGCCAGCTCGGCACGATCCACAGGCGCTGGCCGAAACGCATCGGCTCGAAACCGTCCATCCAGCTGCGTTCCCAGTCCTGGTCCTCGATGACTTCGCTGTGGTGCTCGGGCAACGGGCTGCCGGTCAGCAACTCCAGGTGGGCCAGCACCGGTGCCGGTTCGGTACCGCCTTCAAACAGGGCCAGCAAGTGGGTGTGCGACCACAGCGGCGTAGTGTTGAGTTCCGGTTCGAAGATCGGCTGGTCTTCGGCGTCCATGAAAGTCACCGACACGGCGCCGACTTCGAGGAATGCGTCCTCGTAGGTTTCAGCTTGTTCCGGGGTGATGGCGAGACGGACTTGCAGCCAAGGCATGGCGGGCACCTTTGAAAATCTGTGGGGCAGCCCGAAGCTGCAAAAGCGCGCAGTTTACGCCAGGTCGCCGGCAAAGTGGACACACCGCTTGGCTGTTACACATTCGCGGCCGCGATATACATATGTATGGCCTGAGCACTTTTGTCGGCAAATAGAGTGAGCGCTCATCTCTACGCAACAAAAGGCTGGACGACATGGCGGATCAACAAGGGACTGTAGAAGAAAAACCACCGATAGCCGCTGCGTCTACGGGGTCGGTGCAGGAGATCCTCCTGCGCATCACGCGCTGGCAGGTGATGATCGACAAGCGCTTGAACAGCCAGATGACGTTGCTCGAGGCGCTGGAGCACTTCGCACTGACTGAACTGCGCAGGCATTACCCGGACGGCCATTTCGCCCCGGGCTTTGTGGTTGCCCTGCTTGACGCCATTCTGCAAAAGCTTATCGACGGCCGGCCAGTCATGTTCCTGGCGCTCCAGGACGCGCCATTTCGCTGGCCTGGGGGCGCCGATCCCGGTTTGCCGTCCAGCCGTCATGAGCATGTGATCCGGACGGTGGATAGCGTTTCGTTGCACTTTCTCGACCAGTACAAAAAATACCTGCGAGAACATTGGGCGACAAAAGGGCGAGAGGCGTTGTTCGATCGCCTGATCAAACGCAAGCTGCGGCGCTATATCAAGGACATCGAGTTGCTGTTGCGCCGTGACCAACTGGCTGGCCTGACACTGGATCAATTGCGCAGCAAAATCGACCGGGTTCAGGCCCGCAGCACGCGTCGGTATCGATTGACTGCCCTGGCAACCGGTGCAGAGAAAAAGATTCTCGAGGCCCATTCATTCGCGCAACTGCCGTCATGGATGAAGGCGCTGAAGGAGCCGGATCGCGCCTTGTTGCGTGATTATCAGGAGCAGACCTCACTGGCCCAGGCAGCACTTGATGACCTGCTGCTGGGCTACGGCTCGTTGCGCGACTTTGCCCGCCAGCAGGCCATCGAATACATTCAGCTCAAGCTCGACATGACGGTTGAACCGGACCGGATCGACGTGCGGCTCAGATGGCGCTCGGCGGTGGGTGAGCCGACCCACAATCGCAGCCTCAGTGACCTGCTGGCATGCGGGCCGATCGGACAGGACTTCGCAGCGGTACTGGAGATCAGCGGTCCTGCGCCATTGCGCAACCAGTCACTGAAGCCGACATTCATTGTCGACATGCTGGCGGAACAGGATTATCCGGCGGACTACCTGCGAGCCCTCGCCGAGCAGTACCAGCGTATAGAAGTGCAAAAGGCACTTGTCGACTGGTTTGCCTTACGGCTCAGGCAGAGCGCATTCGTCGCGCGCTGCGCAGCTCATCTGTCGGACTCCGACCATGAGCGTCTGGAGCAGATGTGGTCTGGGCAAACCACAAAGAAACCGTTGCAAGTGGCCGCACTGACGCTGCCCAACGGCATGCAATGCGCCGATCTTCTGGTGTTCTACCAGGCAGAGACTGAGCAAGCGGTGAATAACCTGGTGCTGTACGCGCCCAACAAGCCGGACGGTCAGGAGTGGGTCCGGTTACCTTCGATCGCGGCGTTGACCGGCGAAGTATGGAGCTGGACGCAGAGCGAATCCGGTCGTGAGTATCTGTTGCAGCAGCTTTCGCCGGCTGCACATCACCCTGCACGGGATTATCTGTTGGCCGCTGCGGCCAGCCCCGCTCTCTGGGGCATGCAGAGTGACCTTCGCCGAGCGCCACTGCCGTTCACCGAATGCGTCGAAGCCGCTGCAAAAATGGGCCTGGCGAACAACCTGCAGCGGGTCGAGCAGGACAACTCGCTGCGCTGGTACACGACGCTCGGGCTTGAGGCTCGCCGGCGCATCAGCAGCCTCAATCAGGAACTGATCGTTCATCAGCAGGTGTTCAACGAGCTGCTGGGCGGTTTCGAGGTTTTCGTCGATTTCGCCAGGCGCACGGTTGCCGCAGCGATCACGCCCTATATGCGCAGCAAGAACGTGCTGGAACCGGTCGATCCGGCCACTGTGTTGATCGATTACAACCCTGGCGTCGCTGACCGCAGGAAGCAGCAGGTAGCCACGCTGCTCGACCTGGCCATTCACGGCTACGATGACAACTCCGGCATCGAACATCCGAAAAGAGGCGTGCGATCGTCGGTTGGCCAGGATCTGAGCCAGGTGCGCAGCGCCGATCTGGCGCTGTATCTGCGCCGGGCGTGGCTGGGTGAAAAATACGCCAGCGAGATCCGTGGCAAATATCTCGACCCGCGTGATGCTGCCTACGAACCGCGTCGCTTTGCCTACCGCAACGTATTGCTGTCAAAGATGGACCGTGATTTGCGCGTGGCCAGAAGTCAGGCGCGATTGAGCGACGCGGTGTATTCAGCGCTGGTCCGTCAGGTCTCTCTGTTGAGCCAGGTGCCAGCGCCGGATACGCATTTTCCCGGCGCCAGCATGGTTGAAAGTGACGGCGTGTTCAGGTTCACCGTGCGCCATCACGTCGTGCTCGGGGTTTATGTCCTGACCTCGTTCAACCCCGAGCCGTCCTGGTGGCTGTACACGCCTGATGCGCCCGACGGCATTGTGGTGCGCGCATATCAATCACTGTTCGGCGACATCGCCGGCGCTTTGCATGACTACTTGATGGCGCGTACGCCGGTTGCCGCGCGCAGCATCGTGTCGCGCACCCTGTATGCGATTGCGGCAAAAAAACAACGCGTCGATACGCTGTACGAAGCGCAGCGCCTGATTGACGCGCGCAGCGAGTTCAACGCGTACATCGAGCGCGCGGTCACGGATGTGCAGGACATCACCACCAGCCGCGCGCAAATGATCGAACGCCAAGTGGTCAAGGGGCTGATGTTTGCAGCTGCACCGTTTTGCATGGTGTTCCCTCCGTTTGCCTTGCTGCTCGATGTCGTGTTCATCGCCGTCAGCGCCGGTCAGGCGGTCGCTGCGCATCTGGAGGGTGACGTCGATGGCGCGCTCGGCCACTGGCTGGAGGCGTCGTGGGGCGCGTTGTTCGCTATGGTCGGCGCCGGCAGTGCGATCAAGTACCTGGGCGGTGCGGCCAGAAGTCTGAAGCACACCATGCGGCCGGTCTCGTTATTGTCAGAGCGTCTGAACGCCGTGGCTCCGCTGCGCAGGGAAGCACTGCCAGCGATCCGGGAAGTACGCTTCCATGCCAGGCAGGCCGTCAGCAAGGCGCCCGAGCGTTTGCAAAAGGTGACCGAAGAAGGCGTCTTTTTCGGCACATGGCGCAGTCCGCCCAGCGCTGCGCAGCCGCAACCGGCCTATTACATTCGCAACAAGGGCAAGTATTTCCTGGTCAGGGAAAATCCGCATTTTGGTGGGCTGAGCCTGGTCGATGCCCGTCGCCCGACCGCCATCTATCAGCAACCGATTCGGCTTGCTCCGGGGGGCAAGTGGACACACGCCAGGGTCGGGCTCACGGGTGGCAACGTGCGCAACCTTGGGCGCGTGAGCGATTTGAATGATGCTTTTCCTGGAGGTGTCGAGCCAGTGCTGAACCGCGGCGCGCTGCAGGGCGAAGCGGTGGTGGCGCATTTTCGTCCGGGATCGCCAGATAACTATCTGTTTTCTTTGAATGCGCAGAGTTGCGTCATCGCCTCGCTGTATAACCCGACGACAAGGGTGGGGGCGGTCATTCATTTTGATCACAATATTCGCCCGTTGATCGAGCGAAGTGTCACGCAGGTGCTGGAGCGTCTGGGGGGCGCACCGCAGAACATTCGCGCCACGCTGGTGGGTGGCGACTGGCTGTCGGCGGGCGCTGACATCGGCAGTCCGGTCAGGCGCGTGTTGCGCGAACAGGGCCTGCAGCCGACCTGGGATTACTGGTCGTACTCGTCGTGCCTGGGCAACAGCTATGGCGTGGTGCTGAATCTGAGCAATGGAGTCTCGAGAGTGTTCAAGCATTCCCCTGGTCAGATTGGCAGGCTGTACGACCCGCTTATCGCCAGATCGAGCTATGCCAAGGACGGGCTCTCGGTACGTGCCCGACACTTTACGAGACGGTTCACCCGCAGGCCGTTACATGAAAACGCCGCAGGAGCGGTGGTCGATGATGCCGGCCTGCGGGCATCTGCCGCAATGGTCGAGCAGCAGGCGTTCTCCACGGTAATGCTCTGATGGGTTTGTTGCAGGCATAAAAAAACCCGATCCGCAGGGATCGGGTTTTTCATGCCGCTTCAGCCTTACGACTGTTTGGCCAGCTTGTGCTCGAGGTAGTGAATGTTCACACCGCCCTTGCAGAAGCCTTCGTCACGAACCAGGTCACGGTGCAGCGGGATGTTGGTCTTGATCCCGTCAACCACGATTTCGTCCAGGGCATTGCGCATGCGTGCCATGGCTTCGTCGCGGGTTGCGCCGTAAGTGATCAGCTTGCCGATCAGCGAGTCGTAGTTCGGTGGCACGGCATAACCGCTGTACAGGTGCGAGTCGACGCGAACGCCGTTGCCGCCTGGGGCGTGGAAATGCTTGACCGTGCCCGGGCTCGGCATGAAGGTCTTCGGATCTTCAGCGTTGATCCGGCACTCCAGCGAGTGACCGCGGATGACCACGTCATCCTGAGTGAACGACAGCTTGTTGCCAGCGGCGATGCTGAGCATCTCCTTGACGATGTCGATACCGGTGACCATCTCCGAAACCGGGTGCTCCACCTGAACACGGGTGTTCATTTCGATGAAGTAGAAACGTCCGTTCTCGTAGAGGAACTCGAAAGTACCGGCGCCACGGTAGCCGATGTCGATGCATGCCTTGACGCAGCGAGCCAATACTTCCTGGCGCGCCTTCTCGTCGATGCCCGGTGCCGGTGCTTCTTCGAGAACCTTCTGGTGCCGACGCTGCAGCGAGCAGTCGCGGTCGCCCAGGTGGATGGCGTGGCCCTGGCCGTCGGACAGTACCTGCACTTCGACGTGGCGCGGGTTGGTGAGGAATTTTTCCAGATAGACCATCGGGTTGCCGAACGCCGCACCTGCTTCGGAGCGGGTCAGTTTCGCCGAGGCGATCAGGTCTTCTTCCTTGTGCACCACACGCATGCCGCGACCACCACCGCCACCGGCGGCCTTGATGATCACCGGGTAGCCGACTTCACGACCGATGCGCAGCGCCGTTTCTTCGTCTTCCGGCAGCGGGCCGTCAGAACCAGGAACGGTCGGTACGCCTGCTTCGATCATCGCGTGCTTGGCCGATACCTTGTCGCCCATCAGGCGAATGGTGTCGGCTTTCGGGCCGATGAAGGCGAAGCCGGAGTTCTCGACCTGCTCGGCAAAATCGGCGTTTTCCGCTAGGAAACCGTAGCCTGGGTGAATGGCGGTAGCGCCGGTCACTTCAGCGGCAGCGATGATGGCCGGAATGTGCAGGTAAGACTGAGCGGCGGACGCCGGGCCGATGCAGACGGATTCGTCTGCCAGACCCAGGTGCATCAGCTCTTTGTCGGCCTTGGAGTAAACGGCGACGGTCTTGATGCCCATCTCTTTGCAGGCACGCAGAATCCGCAGGGCGATCTCACCGCGGTTAGCGATCAGAACTTTTTCCAACTTCGCAGTCATCAAAGGCTCTCCGCGGTTCAAACGATGGTGAACAGCGGTTGGTCGTACTCAACCGGCTGGCCGTCTTCGACGAGGATGGATTCGATCACACCGCTGGTTTCAGCTTCGATGTGGTTCATCATCTTCATGGCTTCGACGATGCACAGGGTGTCGCCTTTCTTCACGGTCTGGCCGACTTCAACGAAGGCTGGCGAGGTTGGCGAAGATTTACGGTAGAAGGTGCCGACCATCGGCGAACGGGCAACGGTGCCGTTCAGCGCGGGTGCAGCAGCGGCAGCCGGAGCAGCGGCAGCGACTGGCGCGGCAGCAGGGGCAGCAGCCGGAGCCTGCATCGGGGCTGGCGCGTAGTACTGCTGCGCCGGGGTCTTGCTGTGACGGCTGATGCGTACGGACTCTTCGCCTTCCTTGATCTCGAGCTCGTCGATGCCGGACTCTTCCAGCAATTCGATCAGTTTCTTAACTTTACGGATATCCATGAATCATCAACTCCCAAGGGTCGGTCAGGGGCGTATAGCTTGGTGTTCAAGCTGCTCTAGTGCGGCCTCCAGGGCCAGTCGGTAACCGCTGGCGCCAAGGCCGCAGATCACTCCTACCGCTACATCGGAGAAGTAGGAGTGATGGCGGAAAGGTTCGCGCTTGTGCACGTTGGACAAATGCACTTCGATGAATGGGATGCTCACTCCCAGCAGCGCGTCACGTAATGCGACACTTGTGTGCGTAAAAGCCGCCGGATTGATCAGAATGAAGTCCACGCCTTCACCGCGCGCAGCGTGGATGCGATCGATCAATTCGTACTCGGCGTTGCTTTGCAGATGCAGCAGATGATGGCCGGCTTCACGGGCGCGCCGCTCCAGATCCTGATTGATCTGCGCCAGGGTCGTCGACCCGTAGGTCCCCGGTTCCCGGGTGCCGAGCAGGTTCAGATTGGGGCCGTGCAGCACCAGTAGCGTCGCCATCTGCGTTGTCCTTGTTATCAATGAGCAGTCGTCAGAACCCGGCGACTATGCCGCAAAGCCTTTGTGACTGTCCAGTTCCATGCAATAGGCGGCACGATGGGCGATGTTTGCGCGAAATTTGTGACCGAGGATCAGGATCCGGTCACTTGTAATGACAGGGCCGCTGCCTTCGCAAGCAGGCTCGCTCCCACAGGGGTATGCATTCCAAAGTGGGAGTGAGCCTGCTGGCGAAGGTGGTATGTCAGACGCGGAAGGCCTGAACGGCCGTATGCAATTGGCCGCCGAGAACCAACAGATTCTCGCCCTGTTCGCGCCCTTGACCGATGCGCAGCAGGTTATCCCCACCCAATTGATGAATGCGCTCGCTGTGATCGCGGATCTCGCTGACCGCGCCACTTTGCTGCGCGGTGACATCGGCGATGCGCACGGCGGTGTCGGCGATGGTCTGGATCGCGCCGACGATTTTGTCCAATGCACCGTCGGCCGCTTGCGCCTGACTGGCCGTGGCTTCGGCGTGTTCGACCTGCGCGCGCATGCCTTCGACCGATTGCCGCGCGGCCGTCTGCAGGCCGGCGATCAGCGTCTGGATTTCTGCCGTGGCCCCGGCGGTACGTTGTGCCAGCGAGCGCACTTCCTCGGCGACTACGGCGAAACCACGGCCCATCTCCCCGGCGCGGGCCGCCTCGATTGCGGCGTTCAGGGCGAGCAGATTGGTCTGATCCGCAATCGAACGAATCACCGTCAGCACGCCGCCAATGGTTGCCGACTCTTCGGCCAGATGTTCGATCATCTGCGCATTGCCTTGAACCTCACCGACCAGCGCATGCAGTCCGGTCAGGCTCTGGCCGATTACAGCCTGCCCATGCTCGACGGCGAGACCGGCATGACGACTGGCGTCGGCAGCCTGACGGGCATCGCCGGCCACTTGCTGAATCGTTGCCTCGAGTTCCCCCAGCGAGTCGCGAATCAGCGCGGTATCGCCGGCCTGATGCTCGGCGCCGCTGTGCAGGTCATTGCTCAGTTCCGCAAGGGTGCGGCTGCTGCCCGCGACTTGTTCGGCGTTGCCGCGAATGGTGCCGACCAGGTCCACCAGATAGGCACGCAAGCGGTTGAGCGAGGCTTCGATGTCGTGCAGTTCACGGTTGGTCTTGCCCAGCTGGATGTCGCGACTGAAATCGCCCTCGGCCCACGTCGACAGCGCCGGGGCGAGGTTGGTCAGAGTGCGGGCCAGGCGACGCTGCAAGGTATCAATGAGCAGGGCGATCAACAGAATCAGGCCGATCATCACGCCTTGCATCAGGCGCACTTCGCCCTGGATCTGCCCATGTTGCGCGCGTACCACCGGTTCGAGGCCGGCGATGGCGTGTTGCACGCTGGCGATTTTTTCGTGGGTCGCGGCGCTGAGCTCGGCGCGTTTCTGGATCTGCTCGCGGGTGCGCGCCAGTTCCGCCGGATAGCGGCCAAGCAAGCTGTTGAGTTCGCGTTTGAGGCCGACACCGGCATCTTCGGCGGCGGCTTTGTCGGTGTTTTCGATGCCCATCAGCGCGGCGAAATCGTCACTGCTCGATTCGTTGCTGGCGACCACGCCGAGCAAGGGCAGGGCGTCGATGGCCTCGGCCTGGGCGCGCATGTTGCTCACTTCGCGCTCGACATCGGCAGCCAGTTCACTGCGCCCGCTGCTGACCAGTTTGTCCCGCGCCAGCGACAGTTTGCCCAGATGCTGCGATGCGGCGAGCAGTGGCGCGAGGTAGGCGGCGTTGCCATTGGCGTAGGTGTTGAGCTGGTCGAGGCTGGCGCTGAGTTCGCGTTCGGCCTGCAACAGCAGCGCCTGCGGATCGCCAGCCAGTTTGCCGGCGGCGAGCAGGTCGGTTTTGCTGAACTCATCAAGGCTCGACAGGCTTGGCTGCACGGCGTCGGCCAGCGTCGGGGGCAGCTCACCCAGTTGCTTGTGCACGCTGTCGATAGCCTGGGCGGCGCTGCTCAGGCGCAGCGCGTCACCGCTGGCCAGATAATCCTCGACGTTGCGCGCCACTTCATTCTGAAATTGTTGCGACAGCCCCAAGTAACGCTCCATCAAAAGATAGGGGCGTTCGAGGGCTTTTTGCGACCACCACAGCGTGGCGCCAAGGGCCACGCAGACGGCGACCAGCAGCAAAGTGTTGAGATTGGTGAGCAACTTCAGGCGCATGACGGCTACCAACGGCAGAAATGGTAAGCGCCTGAATTTATTGCGGTTCCATTACAAGGTTATGACCGAATCAGTGGATTCCGATGAAAAAGTGGCACTTTGCTTTGACTGCCGCGCGGTCTGCACCCGATTGCGTCCTGCACCCTTGGCGCGGTACAGCGCCTCGTCGGCCTGGCTGGCCATCATCAGGCTGTCGGAGTCATCGCACATTTCCACCACGCCGGCGCTGAACGTGCACCACAGATCCTGCGGCTGCGCCGGGTAATGAATCTCGGCGAAGCGCTGGCGAATCTCGTCGAGGACTTTGTGCGCCGCGTCGATATCGGTGTCGGGCATGACGATGGCGAACTCTTCGCCGCCGTATCGGCCAATGAAATCGGTCTTGCGCAAACGCTGCTTGAGAAACAGTGCGAGGCTCTTGATCACCCGGTCACCCATCGGGTGGCCATGGCTGTCGTTGACCCGTTTGAAGTGGTCGATGTCGAGCATGGCAAAGCTCAGTGGCTTGTTCTCGCGGCGGGCGCGGAACGAGCAGTCTTCGAGCAATTGCAGAATATGCGTGTGGTTGTACAGGCCGGTGAGGCTGTCGCGGACCATCCGCGCCTTGAGATTTCGCGCCCGAGCGGCGCGGTTGCGCACAGTGGTGATCAGGTGTCGCGGTTTGATCGGCTTGGTCAGGAAGTCATCGCCGCCCTCGCTCATGGCGTCGAGCTGCTTGTCCAGATCGTCCTCGGCCGACAGGTAAATGATCGGCACGCTGACGTAGCGGTCGTTGTGACGAATGACTTTGGCCAGCTCGGTGCCGGTGCAGGCCGGCATATACATGTCGAGGATGATCAGGTCCGGCTGGAAATCCGCCAGTTCGGCCATTGCCTGAATCGGTTCGATCAGGGTGCGGGTGACAATCCCGGCGCTGTTGAGCAGGCGCTCGGTGTGCAGGGCCTGGGCGCGCGAGTCGTCGATGATCAGCACTTTATAAGGCTCGTACTGGGCGACGCAGGTCAGCACTTCGATTTTTTCCAGCAGGCTCGAGGCTTCAAGGGTGCCGGTGAGGAATTCCTGGCCACCGGCGCGCACGGCGGCGAGGCGGGTCGGAGTGTCGGTTTCGTGCAGGCTGAAGAACAGCAGCGGCAGCGGTTCTTCGAGGCCGACCTGAGCTTCGGCGGCGAGTTTCAGGCCGATGCCGGGGCCACTGAAATCCACGTCCATGACAATCGCCGCGGGCAAGCGCTCAACCATCGACGAGCGAAACGCCGCGACACTGTCCAGTGCCTGCGCGCTGAGGCCAAAGAATTCGAGCTGCTTGGCCAGGCGTTCGGCGCGGTCGTGATCCTGCAACATCACGTAGATCGGCTTGCGCAGCGGCGGCAGGAACGTCTGGTCGAGCTGATCACCATGGCGCAGGCCGGTGCGCGACAGGCGCTGCATCAAGCGATTCAGATCAGTGATCAGGCCGCTGCTGAGGCGCCCACGGTTGGCATCCACCGCTTGCAGCGACTGGCTGATGTGATGCGCCAACTGAGTGTGTTCCGGCTGTTCGAAGCGCTCGGCAAAACGCAGCAGACGCAGATTCGCCTCGCTCAGTTCGGCAAGATCGACGGTGGACCACTCACTGCGTTGCAGGCGCTGCCATATCTCAAGAATCTGACGTGCCTGATGAATTACCCGCTGGGCAAAGTGGTGCTTGAGACGCTCACGGCTGGGGTCTTCTGGCTCGGTCATATCCTGACTACTAGTTAGGGTGCATGCTGAGATCGACTGGTGGCTCTATGCTAGCACCTCTTTTCCCTTAGACGAGTGTCGTACGTCAATAATCTGCTGGACGACACGATTCAGTTTCTGACCGGGTGGTTTTCTCATGCACTTGCAGGTCAGTCAGATGCCCGAAATCCGGACGCTTGACTTGAAGGGCAGGGCAGAACAGTCGGGAATTTGTACATCGCTGCTCGGGCCGAATCCAGATCAGAGTTCACTGCGTTGCTGGCGTTGCCCTATCAGGGAATCCCTTAGTGTGTCGCGAAGCGTCATCGGGCCGCACCATTTGCGGCTTATCGATAGCGACGGGTGCCCGGCCTTGGCACGTTGTTGTATGGTTGTGGTCGAACCGTTGAACCCAAGTGATTGAAAGGATATCGCCATGCTGGACTGGAAAAACCGCGCGGGCAGCGCGCCTGAACGTGCCGCCGAGCCCAAGTCGGCCACCCGCAGCTATGTCGGCGGGCTGCTGTTCAGCCGGGCGCTGGCCACAGTGGTCGGTCTGTACTTGCTGGTCACCATCGCGCTGGGCTGGTACTGGAGCCAGGAACCGGAGCTGTTTCCGGTGGCGCAGAACGCCCAGGTCGCTGCCGAGAAAGAAGGCAAGCAAATGGTGGTCGGCTACACCACGGTCGAAACCCTGAAGACCGTTGCCGGCACCTTGCTCAACAAGCCGGGCGGTTACATTTCCAATGACCGTTTCCCGCCGGGCCTGTGGATGGACAACACGCCGAGCTGGGAATATGGCGTGCTGGTGCAGGTGCGTGACCTGACCCGCGCCCTGCGCAAGGATTTTGCCCGTTCGCAATCACAGTCCGCCGAAGACGCCGATCTGGCCAAGGCCGAACCGCGTTTCAACTTCGACAACAAGAGCTGGGTGCTGCCGTCCAGCGAGTCGGAATACCAGGAAGGCATCAACTCCCTGAGCCGTTATCAGTCGCGCTTGTCGGATCCGAATCAGAAAAACGCGCTGTTCTACGCCCGCGCCGACAACCTCAACAACTGGCTGGGCGATGTCGGCACCCGTCTCGGTTCGTTGTCGCAACGCCTGTCGGCCAGTGTCGGCCGGGTCAAGCTCAACACTGCGTTGAAGACCGAAGTTCCGGCAGTCGGCGAAGTGCCGCAGGTTGACGAAGAAGTCGTGGAAACCCCGTGGATGCAGATCGACAACGTGTTCTACGAAGCACGCGGTCAGGCCTGGGCGCTGTCGCATCTGCTGCGCGCCATCGAAGTCGACTTCGCCGATGTGCTGGCGAAGAAGAACGCCACCGTCAGCGTGCGCCAGATCATCCGTGAGCTGGAGGCTTCGCAGGAGCCGGTGTGGAGCCCGATGATCCTCAATGGCAGCGGTTTCGGCGTATTGGCCAACCACTCGCTGGTCATGGCCAACTACATTTCCCGGGCCAACGCTGCGGTGATCGATTTGCGTCAACTGCTCAATCAGGGCTGATACGTGAGCCAGACTACAAGAGAGGCGGCCCATCGCGCCGCCTCGGACGCTGAACAGATCGCCTGGGTCGACGAGCAGGACAATTTGCTCGGCGCGCTGGTGCGCTCCGATTTGCGCGAGCGCGGGCTGATTGGCCGTGGCACCTACATCATGCTGTTCAACTCCGCCGGTGAGCTGTGCGTGCACCGGCGCACGTTGAGCAAGGCGATTTATCCCGGTTACTGGGATGTTGCCGCAGGCGGCATGGTCCAGGCCGACGAAAGTTATGCCGAGTCGGCGGCGCGCGAGCTGGAAGAAGAGTTGGGCGTCAGCGGCGTCGAACTCACCGCTCACGATCACTTCTACTTCGAAGACACCGGCAACCGTCTGTGGTGTTCGGCGTTTTCCGCCGTGTGGGACGGGCCGCTGAAACTGCAGCCGGAAGAAGTCCTCGAAGCGCGATTCATCCCCATCGAACAGGTCATGCGCGAAATCAGCGAAAAGCCTTATTGCCCGGACTCTCTGGCCGCGCTGAAGCGCTATCTCAAGGCGCAGCAAAGCAACGTCGCAAAGAACACATGAATTGGCGCCGATTGGCACTTAGCAATCGCGATTTTTGCCGTTACACTGCGCGACCTTTTCAAGCTGCACCGAGCGCTTCCCAAAAAGCATCGATGCAGTAGCGCTGCCCCTGCCTGAGTGGGGCTTCGCGGTCGCTGACCTTGCCCAAGGTTGCGATCAGTCTTTGTCCTCCCGAGAGGATTGCCGGTGGCCAAGAAAGCCGCATCCTTCGCCGCCCTGGGCGGCCTGGTATTTTCCACCGACGCAGGTCGTCATTGCCCGGAATGCAGTAAGCCGGTGGACGCCTGTATCTGCAAACAAACCGTGATTCCGGCCGGTGACGGCATTGCCCGCGTGCGTCGCGAAAGCAAGGGCCGTGGCGGCAAGACGGTGACCACCATCACCGGCGTGCCTCTTGCCGAAGACGCGCTCAAGGAGCTGGCGACGACGTTGAAGAAACGTTGTGGCACCGGCGGGGCGTTGAAGGACGGCATCATCGAAATCCAGGGCGATCACGTCGAGCTACTCTTGGCAGAGCTGATCAAACACGGTTTCAAAGCGAAGAAATCCGGCGGCTAGCAGCCTCTGTGAAACCCTCCGGCGGCTTGATCCGGCTTCGAGTGTTCTCGGATCCGGCGTCGTCGCCATGGTTTTCACAGAGCCTGTTCATGACCGGTTTCTAAACTCCACGCAGTCAGTGCGGTCTACCGCCGCACTGACGAACCGTCATTTTCATTCTTTAGACTGCGCCGGCCTGCACTTCAGGCGACGCACTCTGACTTCTTTATAGGGGACTTCGATGTCCGTACGACGCACACGTAAAGACGATGGCAGCCAATGGACAGTTGCGGACAGCCGCAGCGTTTACGGGATTCGCCATTGGGGGGCCGGGTATTTCGCGATCAATGAAGCCGGTCGCGTCGAAGTACGTCCGAACGGCCCGAGCAGCTCGCCTATCGACCTGTTCGAGCAAGTCGACCAACTGCGCAAGAGCGGTTTGTCCTTGCCGCTGCTGGTGCGGTTCCCCGACATCCTGCAAGACCGTGTCCGTCAGTTGACCGGCGCTTTCGATTCCAACATCGAGCGCCTGGAATACCAGAGCAAATACACCGCGCTGTACCCGATCAAGGTCAACCAGCAGGAAGCGGTGATCGAGAACATCATCGCCACCCAGAACGTTTCCATCGGTCTGGAAGCCGGCTCCAAGCCTGAGCTGCTGGCGGTGCTGGCGCTGGCGCCGAAGGGCGGCACCATCGTCTGCAACGGTTACAAGGACCGCGAGTTCATTCGTCTGGCGCTGATGGGTCAGAAGCTCGGCCACAACGTGTTCATCGTCATCGAGAAAGAATCCGAAGTCGGCCTGGTGATCGAAGAAGCCGCCTCGCTGAAGGTCAAGCCGCAGGTGGGGCTGCGCGTGCGCCTGTCGTCGCTGGCCTCGTCGAAATGGGCGGACACCGGTGGCGAGAAATCCAAATTCGGTCTGTCGGCGGCGCAACTGCTGTCGGTGGTCGAGCGCTTCCGTGGCGCCGGCCTGGATCAGGGCATCCGCCTGCTGCACTTCCACATGGGTTCGCAGATTGCCAACCTCGCTGACTATCAGCACGGCTTCAAGGAAGCGATCCGTTATTACGGCGAATTGCGCAACCTCGGTCTGCCGGTCGATCACATCGACGTCGGCGGCGGCCTCGGTGTCGACTACGACGGCACGCATTCGCGCAACGCCAGTTCGATCAACTACGACATGGACGATTACGCCGGCGTCGTGGTCGGCATGCTCAAGGAATTCTGCGACGCGCAGAGCCTGCCGCATCCGCACATCTTCTCCGAGAGTGGTCGTTCGCTGACCGCGCACCACGCGATGCTGGTGGTGCAGGTCACCGACGTCGAGAAACACAACGACGAAATCCCGCTGATCGAGAACAAGGAAAGCCTGCCGGAAACCGTGCAGTGGCTGGTCGATCTGCTCGGCCCGACCGACATCGAAATGGTCACCGAAACCTACTGGCGCGCCACCCACTACATGAGCGACGTCGCCGCGCAGTACGCCGACGGCAAGCTGACCCTGGCGGAAAAGGCCCTGGCGGAACAATGCTACTTCGCCGTGTGCCGTCGCCTGCACAACTCGCTGAAGGCGCGTCAGCGTTCGCACCGCCAGGTGCTCGACGAACTCAACGACAAGCTGGCCGACAAGTACATCTGCAACTTCTCGGTGTTCCAGAGCCTGCCGGACACCTGGGCGATCGATCAGGTGTTGCCGATCATCCCGCTGCATCGCCTCGACGAAGAGCCGCTGCGCCGTGCGGTGCTGCAGGATCTGACCTGCGACTCCGATGGCAAGATCAACCAGTATGTCGACGAGCAGAGCATCGAAACCAGCCTGCCGGTGCACGCGTTGAATGAAGGCGAAGATTACCTGCTGGGCGTGTTCCTGGTCGGCGCCTATCAGGAAATCCTCGGTGACATGCACAACCTGTTCGGTGACACCGATTCGGTGAACATCTACCAGAACGCCGATGGCAGCGTGTACCACGCCGGTATTGAGACCCACGACACCATCGAAGACATGCTGCGTTACGTGCACTTGTCGCCGGAAGAACTGATGACTCACTACCGCGACAAGTGCGCCAGTGCCCGCATCAGTGCCAGCGAGCGCACGCAGTTCCTCGATGCCTTGCGTCTGGGCCTGACCCGCTCTTCCTATCTGTCTTCCTGAGACCCGATAGCGTTCCACCCGGGTTGTCTGATTTTTTTCCGCAAGCTGTGGAAAAATCGGACAACCCGGTGGGATATCTCCTGATTTTTTCTCGAAAACCTGTGCTATCACGGTCAGCAAACTCATCTGGTCTGCTTTTCGCGTAGGTCATTTCCTAAGTTGTACTTCGCCTCTCTACTCGGCCATGCCTCTCGGCGAGAATCCCCGGCCGCCCCTCCTGTAGAGATCCGCCCATGTTCGATCCAGTCAACGAGCCGTCGTTTCGTCTCGATGTAGCGGGCCTGTCCGACCCCTTCGAAGTTCTCGCCTTTACCGGAAGGGAAGCGCTCAGCGAACCCTTCGCCTTCGAGATCGATGTGGTGATCGACGATCCGCATCTGGATCTCGCCGGCCTGCTGCACCGTTCCGCGTTCCTGTGTTTCGGCGCGCCCGACCAGGGTGTGCACGGGCAATTGCACAGCCTTGTCCAGCACGAGCACGGCCATGGCTTGCGTTTGTGCCGAGTACGTCTCGGGCCGAGGCTCGACTGCCTCGACCTGCGTTTGAGCCAGCGCATCTTCAGCGGCCGCTGCGTGCCGCAGATCATCGAACAGGTGCTGCGCGAACATGGCATCGTCGGCCTGCAACGACGTTACGAGTTGCACAGCGACTACCCGGCCCGCACCTTCTGCACGCAATACCGCGAATCCGATCTGCAACTGCTTCAGCGTCTGTGCGCAGAGGCGCGCATTCACTACTACTTCGAACATCACCGCGACAGGCACTGCCTGGTGTTCGGCGACGATCCGACGCGGATGCCCCATGCAGACGTCGCGCACTATCAGGGCGAGCATGACCAGCATGGCGTCGCTCCAGCCGTCCGCCAATGGCGACTGCGCGAAGACTCGCAGGCCAGCCAGCGAGGACCCGATTCCGAAGGCCACAGCGATCTGCCGGCCTTGCGCAGTGGTCAGTGGTTGCCGCTGGACGGCCATCCTTTCCTCGAATGCAACCGCCCATGGCTGCTGACCCGCATCGAGCATCGGGCCGATCAGTCTCTCGAATCGCCCTATTGCAATCGCCTGTTCGCGGCCGCGCGGGTGCCCGTCTGTGTGCCCGCTGCTGCGAAGTCCAAGCAGCGCATGCACAGCTTGCAGCGTGCCTGGGTGGTCAGCGTCGATGAGCCGCAGCCGGATCGCGCGCGGCCGGTCGCGGTGCAATTCGACTGGCTGTATCAGGGCGAAGGCGCAGCGCCGAGCCATTGCTGGCTGCCCCTCGCGCCTGACCTGAACGAGCTGCCCTCGGCGGCACTCGCCGATGGCGTGGAAGTGGTGGTGAGTTTCCTCGAAGGCGATCCCGATCAGCCGGTGGTCAGTGGCGTGCTCCAGCCCTCGGTATTGCCAGAGGCTGCGGTCGAGGACGATGAACCGGTATCGCTCCCGGAACTGCTGGTGAGCGATGGGTTGCAGCAATTGTTGCAGTCTAGCGAGCCGTTGCTGTTGCTGTGCCTGATGCCGGGCGGTGGCAGCTTCAACCACTGCGCCGAGTCCGTTTGCAGTTGCCGGCTGCTCACCGCGCTTGAACAGAGCAGCGCACGATGAGCGGCGCGGCGCTAGAGCCCATGGCGCAATGGCTGTTGCTCGATACCCCGGACGCGGCACGTGCCCTGCTGACCTTGCGCCAGGGCTTTGCCGATGTGCAGCGGCACCGGTTGTTCGACGGCACCGAATTTCAGCCGGTCAGTGAGCACGGTCCGGTTCTCGTCGATTTGCGCGAGAGCCCGGCATTGACCGCCCTGTGCCTGCGTGACCCGGACACCTGGCGCGGCCTGTTGTTGAGCTGCGAGATACCGGCGCAGCAGCTGCTCAGCCACTTGCAGCGCATGCTTACCGTCTCTTTCGGTTTGAATCATCGGGCCTTGCTCAGCTATTACAACCGTCAGACCGCCAGCTACTTCTTCGACGCCTGTGACGCCACGCAGCTGAGTCGTTGGCTCGGGCCGATCCGCCAGTTGCGCTGGTTTGGCGGCACCTGGGCGGACCGCGCCATCGGCAGTCAGGGCTGGCAACAGCTGCGCAATCCCGGCCTGCTCGTCGAACCTTTGGGCATCGAAGAAAGCCTGACCCGGCGCCAGCGCGAACGCTTGCAAACCTGTCTGCTGGAGCAGCACATCTGGCGCTGGTGCCAGTCTCTGAGGGTTGATTACCAGACGATTGCTGTGCATGTGCAACAAGGCCTGGCGCTGGGTTTTACTGACCGTGCCGTGCTCGACGGCTGGCTATGGCTGCGCCTGCTCAATCCGCGCGCCGTGCTGGTCGTGCCGCCGGCCGGACTGACCCAGCCGGAACGGCTCGACTTTCTGCGTCGGCAGTGGGGCGCGGCGGACTGACTTTTCTGGTCAGTGAGCCTTGCCGCTGAACCAGCCATCGCTGCGCTTGAGCCACAAGGCTTGCGCGCCAAGGGTCACGCTGCGCAAGACCATGAACAGTAGAAAAGATATCCACAGGCCGTGATTGCCCAGCGCTTGCAAGAACCAGGCGAATGGCAGGAGCAACAACACCGTCAGCAGCATGCCATTACGCATTTCCCGCGCACGGGTGGCGCCGATGAACAGGCCGTCGAGCAGGTAACTCCACACCGCAATCAACGGCAGCACAGCGAGGTAGGGCAGGTAGACGAACGCCGTCTCGCGCACGCTCTGAATGTCGGTCTGCATCTCGATGAACAGGTGCCCGGCGAGCAGAAACAGCACAGCGAATCCGAGGCTGGCGATCAGCGACCAGCCGCCGGCCACCACCAGCGATCGACGCAAGGCCAGGCGATTCCGGGCGCCGATGGCATGCCCGCACAAGGCTTCAACGGCGTGCGCCAGTCCGTCCAGTGCGTGGGCCGTCAGCAGCAGGCCGTTGAGCAGCAGCGCGTTGGCCGCCACGGTCGCATCGCCGAGCCGCGCGCCCTGTACGGTGATCAGGAAGAACACCGATTGCAGGGCGAGGCTGCGGATGAAAATGTCCCGGTTGACCGCCAGCAGCGGTCGCCAGCTCTGCCAGACTTTCAGCGCCGACCAGATGATCTGCCCCGGATAGGCGCGCAACGCCGTGCGCGTTAGCCACAGGCCGAGCAGGGCGCCGCTCCATTCGGCGATTACCGAAGCGCGCGCCGAGCCGACCACGCCCCAGTCAAGGCCGATGACAAACCACAGATTGAGGACGATGTTGATCAGGTTGGTGCTTAGCAGAATCGCCAGCGGCGCCCGCGCGTTCTGCGTGCCAAGGAACCAGCCGACCAGCGCATACGTCGCCAGCGCGGCGGGCAGGCCGAACAGGCGCGTGTGGAAAAACTCCCGGGTCAGCTGATCCAGTTCAGCCGACGGTTGCATGAAGTGCAGCGCAACGCCGCTGAGCGGCACGCCAAGAGTGCCGAGCACGACGGCCAGCCCCATCGCCAGCAGCAGGCCCTGCAAGAGAATCTGCCGCAACGCCGCGCCATCGCTGCGCCCGGCAGCCTGGGCGGCAAAACCGGTGGTGCCCATGCGCAGAAAACCCATCGCCCAGGCGAGAAACGTGTACAGACTGGCGCCGACTGCCACCGCGCCGAGTTGATGGGCATGCGGCAGATGGCCGATGACAGTGCTGTCGACCAGCGCCACCAGCGGCACGGAGATATTGGAAAGAATCATCGGCGCGGCGAGTGCCCAGACCTTGCGGTGAGTCGGGCGGTCGCGCCAGTCGGTAATCAGTGAGGACATGCAGGCTCCTTGGGGGAGCGGGGATTGTAGCGGCAGAAACACCCTCACCCCAGCCCTCTCCCAGAGGGAGAGGGGGCCGATCTTCGTCGCTCTCAAGCGTGAGTTCGACTCGATATTCCAGGTCGGTGGAGAATTTCAAAGCAACGCGGTCAGCTCCCTCTCCCTCTGGGAGTGTATGTACCGGGGACATGGTGGACACATGTTCGGAGACATGGTGGACGGTTTTAGATCTTCTTACCTGCCG